>CAYRTV010000056.1:0-11100 GCA_964427225.1 uncultured Eubacteriales bacterium | reverse complement strand
AAGCCCATCCCGGGCTGTGAAGCGGCGGTTGGATTCTCTCCGAAGCCAATGGCGGCGGGCGGGAGGGTCTTGGCGAGGAGAGAAGTCAATCGCCGCTGACAAATCCTGCTTTTTTGATCTGCTCCGCGGCCTCGGGCCCTGCCTCCGCTCCCGGTCAGATTTTTAACGCCATTCCTCACTTGCCATGGCGAAGTGGGCAATGCAACGAATAGGGTCCAAATCATGCGAGCGGAGTGGATTGAGGCAAAGCGGGCTTATTAAAAGAAGAGGAAATCCGTATAATAAAACAGTCATGGTCATGGATTCTATAAAAAACAGCCGGCCGTTTAAGGAATTATTGACGGAGTTGAAAAAGGGCCGGTCACATTTAAATATATCCGGCATAACTGCGGCCGCCAAGCCCTATTTCTTGGCAGCGCTGACGCAAGAACTTCAGCAAACAGTCGTTTTTATTCGTCCGCCGGGAGTATCCAACCGGCAATTTGAACGGGAATGCGGCTTCTTTATAAATGCCCTTTTATCACCTGCCCGTGTCAATACCTTACCCGCGATGACGGAAGATCCTTATCAGGAAGTTCCCCCGTCTATGGAGTCCGTTTCTTCACGGATGCGGTACTTTTATGATTGGGTTATAGGCGGCCAAAGACTGGTCTTGACCAGCTTGCCGGGGCTGCTGAAGCCGGTACCGGCTCCGGATTACTTGTCTGATTTCTTTTTAGAACTGGACCCGGGAACCGCGCTTGGCCGTGAACGTCTGATCGAAATTCTGGAAGAATACGGTTACGAACGGCAGGACATCATAAATTCTCACGGGGAATATGCCCGCAGAGGCGGAATTGTGGATGTTTTTTCCCCTTGGGAAGAATATCCATTCCGGATTGAATTGCGGGGAGATGAAATTGTCTCATTGCGCGAATTTGACCAGGCTAATCAGCGCACGCTGAAACGGATTGACGGAATAGTTTTACCGTCATTAAGAGAATTCCCCTTCAACCTTGATTTTATGCGCGAGTGGCGGGCTGAGGCGGAAAAGAAGGCCGTTTTACAGCAAAGCGACGACCTCAGCCGCCGGATCGCCCGCCTGCAAACGGGGGAGGTTTATCCCTCGTTTGCCGTCCACAGTCTGCTTGCCCGGAATCATTTCGTTTCTTTCCCGACCTATTTGGAAAAGGCAGTCTTTATTATTGATGATTTTTCCCGGGTTGAGGCAGAGTGGCTGAATATGCAGGAAGATTGGCGGGAACAGTATGAAGAAGTTGTTTCACGGGGTCAATTCGCTCTGCCGCCTGAAGATATCACTCCCGCGGGATTATGGAAGAATTTGAAAGGCAGGTCCATTCATCTCAACGAGATCGGCGATAAAGAGCACGATATTCCTTTTTCTTTTCAGCCGGTGCCCCGGTTTGAAAACAAGATTCCTTTTTTTCTGAAATACCTGCAAAAGCTTCAAGCTGAAGGGGAAATGTGCGCCATTTTCTTTTCCGGTGATGGTGTGCGGGATAAACTCGCCTTTCTTTTACAGGAAAACCAGCTGCCTTATGTCAAAACCGATGACCCCCTGTATGAGTCCAGAGACGAATCGGTGATTTTAACCAAAGGTCAATTGAAGCGGGGATTCCGCTATCCGGAACAACGGCAGACATTTTTTGCCGAAGGGGATATTTTCACTCAGGAAAGAGTTCTCTTCCGCCGGAGCCGGCGCCGGCCTTTTTCCACTCAGTTTCAGGATTTGAAATCGGGAGATTATGTTGTTCATGCGAATTACGGTATAGGGGTGTTTAAGGGCCTGGTCAAGATGGGCATTGACGGCAAAGGCGAGGAATTTATTGAAATTGTTTACCAGGACGAAGATAAACTGTTTGTTCCCATGGAAGATCTGAACTTGGTGCAGAAATACTCCCATTTGGATAAATCTGTTCCTCCCCTCAGTAAACTCGGTTCCCCCCAGTGGGAAAAAACAAAGGCCAGAACCAAAAAAGCGATTGAAAAAATGGCTAAGGAACTGCTTCAGTTGTATGCTCAAAGAAAAGCGGTGCACGGTCACCGTTTTAGCCGGGAAGGCCACTGTATGGAAGATTTTGAAAACACCTTTGAATACGAAGAGACCGGAGATCAATTGACTTCGATTGAAGAAGTCCTGCAGGATATGGAGTCTGAAAACCCCATGGACCGGCTGATCTGCGGTGATGTCGGGTACGGCAAAACCGAGATCGCCATTCGGGCGGCTTTCAAGGCCGTTATGGACGGCAAACAAGTCGCCGTTTTGTGCCCGACGACGGTCTTGGCCAGCCAGCATTTTAAAACGTTTAGAGACCGGATGACCTTGTTTCCGGTCAAAGTAGATGCCCTTACCCGAATGCAGACCAAAAAGGAACTGGAGAAAATACTCAAGGAGCTGGAAACCGGCCTGGTGGATATCATAATCGGCACGCACCGCCTTTTATCCGATGATGTAAAATTCAAGGACTTGGGGCTGCTGATCGTTGATGAAGAACAAAGATTCGGCGTGAAGCACAAGGAAAAAATTAAACAGATGAAGACCAACATCGATGTGCTGACGCTGACGGCAACGCCCATACCGCGGACGCTTAATATGTCATAGACCGGTTTGCGGGATATCAGTTTAATAGAAACGCCCCCGCGTGACCGGCTGGCTATCCATACGGTGGTGACACCGTTTAACCGCAAGCTTATCACCTCCGCAATACGGAAAGAATTATCCCGGGACGGTCAAGTATATTTTGTACACAACCGGGTCCACGACATAGAGACCATTGTTGAGATGATCCATAAATGGGTTCCGGAAGCCCGGGTGACGGCCATTCATGGCCAGATGCGGGGGGCCAAACTTGAAAAAAAGATGCTGGATTTTATTCAGGGGCGTTTCAATGTTCTGGTTACAACTACGATTATTGAGAACGGTATAGATATTCCCCGGGTGAATACATTGATAGTAAACCGTGCCGACCGCTTTGGTTTGGCTCAGCTTTATCAGCTTCGGGGACGAGTAGGCCGGTCCACCCGCCAGGCCTTTGCTTATTTTCTGGTTCCTCCTTATGAGGAAATAACTTCGCAGGCGAAAGAAAGGCTGTCCGCCCTGCAGGAGTTTACGGAATTGGGTTCCGGATTCCGGCTGGCTGCCCGGGACCTTGAAATCAGGGGTGCGGGAAATTTTTTAGGAGCCAAGCAGCATGGATATATGGAAGCAGTGGGTTTTGACTACTATATGAATATGCTGGAGAGAACTGTAAAAGAACTTAAAGGCGAAAAGTCTGAGGATTTCAAAACGAAACTCAATCTCAAAGTCGACATAAGGATTCCTGAATCTTATCTTCCCCAGGTTAATCTCAGATTGAATGTATACAAGCGGATATCCTCTATCGAAAACTTAAAAGAGTTGAGCCAAATCGAAGAAGAGATATCCGACCGTTACGGTCCCTTGCCCGCACCGGTTAAGAATCTTTTCCGGTATGGAGCTGTCAAATATTTGGCCGGGCGTTTAAAAATTGAATCCATTGACCGAGTGGGGGACAAAATTATGTTCAGGTTTTTTCCTGATTCCAAGGCGGATCCGGGCCAGTTTGTCAGAATCGTGAATGATTATAACGGCTCCATAACCCCGGACGGATTGATGACAATATCTACGGACGGCGGCCATCCAAAGCAATTCATGCATGAAACGATATCGATCCTCAAAGAGTTAACGATATTGTGAAAGCGGCTTGTTCTGTTATAATAATCCAGGTATCCTTAAGAAATTATGAAAAAAAAGCTAAGAATTGTTTTACTGCTTATTATCGCAATGCTCTGCAGCTGCGGAAGGAGTGCGGATACCGGATCGGATTACGCTTCTACCCGGGAAGGGCGCAGAGTCATATTAGAGATAGAGGGGAAGGAATACACCAATGCAGATTTCCGCCGTTACTTGAATGTCACTACCGGCCAGGAATTCACTTCCATCGCTCCTGAGGCGCAGCAGGAATTAGTGCTTAGCTTCCTCGAAGAAAAACTGCTGCTGGAGGCAGCCGAGGATGCAAGCGTTACTTTAAGTGATGAAGAGAGCAGGAAATACTTGCAAGGTGTTTTAGGAGAGAATGCAGTGCTTGAAACGGCTGAGGCGGATACAGCAGTGAAACCTTTTTTGGATAAATATTTAGTGGAAAAATTTACCGCCGGACTTATACAGGGAATTGAGGTCAATTCCGATGAAATTGAGCAGTATTATGAAGAGCATAAAAGAGATTTTTTACGGCCGGAAAGAGTCAGAGTCAGTCAAATTCTGCTGGGAAGCGAGGAGCAGGCAGTGGCGGCGCTGGAAAGAGTAAAAGGGAGATCCGAAGATGTTTTTCGGGAAACCGCTCAGAATATGTCAATAGGAATGGAAGCCCCCCTGGGAGGCGAAATGGGAATTTTTGCGATGGGCCAGCTCCCTGTGGAAATGGACAATGTCATTTTTCAATTAAAAAAAAACGAGGTCAGCCAGATTGCTGAATCTGCATACGGTTATCATATTTTCCGGCTGGATGAAAAGCTGGAGCAAACTCTGATGACATTGGAGGAAGCAAATTCTGAGATTAGAAAAAGACTTCTTAACCGTGAAATCGGCCGTTTTATGGAAGACTATTTGAAAAAGTTAAAGGAACGTTATGACTGGACTTTTTATTCCGACCGGCTGGCTAAGCCTGAAATAGGGGAAATACCATGAATCAAATAAAAACAGCTATTTTACTTATATCGATTTTATCCACCGGACTATTTGCCGTTCAAACAGATATCGTGGAAGCCATTGTTGCAGTTGTGGAGGGAGATGTCATCACCCTGTCTGAAATCAGGACCGAATACCGTCTCAGGGCTGAGGCCATGCGTTCACAAGTGCAGGGAGAGCAGCTTTCCGCTCAGCTGAAGCGTTTAAAGGACACTTTGTTGGAAGATATGATCACCAATAAACTGCTGCTGCAAAAAGCCAAAAATCAAGGAATTGATGTAACGGACCAATTAAATATGCAGATTGAAGCTTTGAAGGAAGAAAACGGCTTTGAAACTGACGGCCAGCTTATTCAAGCCATGCGGCAGCAGGGGATTGTTTTTGAGGACTGGAAGCAGGAAATGGAAGAGAATTTGCTGCGGCAGGCGATTATTTTTAATGAAGTCGGGCAGAGTATTGTGGTTGATGATACGGAAGTTGTCAATTATTATCATGAAAACAGGAAGCAATTCGAAGAGCCGGTTGAATATACCATCAAAGCCATCTATTTATCCGGAGAGAATAAGGTTAAAGAGGAAGTGCAGGGGACTATGGATGAAATCCAAGGCAAACTGCAGGCCGGAGAAGACTTCGGAAATCTGGCTCTAGAATATTCGGACCTGGAAACCGCTGAGGATAGCGATGAAGAATCCCGTGGACTTTTAGGAAGTTATCAGCCGGGTGACTTAAACCGGACCCTGGAAAAAGAAGTTGAAAAGCTGGAAGTGGGGCAAGTATCACCCTGGATCGAAGCTCAAAATGGATGGTGGCTGCTCAAACTCGCGAATAGAAAAGAAAGCCGAATCAAAGAGTTTCAGGAAGTCAGAGAAGAGATCGAACAGGCGTTATACCAGCAGAAACAGCAGAAAACCATCCAAGGGTACTTAACCAAGCTGCGGGAAAACAGTTATGTTAAAGTGATTATTGAAAATCCCCTGGATTACTAATTTGACTCACTTCTTTTCTTTCGGTTTTTCTTGCCCGACTTCTTCCGGTTCTTCAAAGTTGATTTCCCGGGACACGTCGTATTGTCCGATACGAATATACTGAGATCCTTTGGATTTGGCGAATAGGCGAACAGAAACTTTTTTCCATTCCGGATTGTCTTTGAAATGGCTGACGGATTTTCCCTCAACTCCGAAGTTGCTTTGCAGGTTGATGGTATCGCTGGTTTCTCCGGGCTGAACCGCTTCTCCCCGGATGCCCGCAATGAAGTTATCACCGAGATTTTCCGGGTCACCTTCAAACCTGAAAATACCGTTGAAATAAATATAGGTTAAAGGTTCATCTCCCACATTTTTGACCTTAAAAGACATAGCCGGGACCAGGGTGAGTTTCGGAGGCCAGGGCTGGTAATATTTTTTTTCCCACCGGGTATAAACATCAACAATTTCAATGGATTCTGCCAAGTCTTCTGCGCTCATTCCTTGTGAGCAGTTAATGCTCAGCATAGAAAAAACCATAACGGCTAAAAGGGCCAGTGTCCATTTTATCTTTATCATCGATTCCTCCTTAATAATGCACAAATATAGAAATCACTTTCTTTAAATATATCCGAACTTATGCCGATGTGCAACCGCAAAACACTGATATATTCCTTCACGGAGACCGGTTCATTCAACAATTTCAGAGGCGAAGACAGCCTGAAGGCCGTATTCCCGGACTAAATAAAAGTTGTTTTTTAATGTATCCAGAGTTTCCGGATAAGGGTGACATATGCCTACGGCATATCCGTTGCTGATGGCGGCATTCAAAAGTTTGATGAATTGATTTTTTATATAGGATTTGTTAATTTCTCCATCCAGAAAAACATGCCGGCGGGCGGAAGGAATACCCAATTCTCTGGCCGCAGCAAAGGCAACCGAATTCGATGTCGTGCGGCTGTCAATAAAATAGAGTTGTCTGGGTTTGATACGGTTCAGGATGACTTTCATTAAAGCATAATCCTGGGTTATTTTTGAACCCATGTGGGTATTCACTCCCTTGATATAGGGGACTCTTTTTATGCTTTCATCGACGGATGCGGAAATTTCCGCCGGGTTCATTCCGGAATGCACCAGGCCCTCCGTATGATTATTGTCGTAATTATTATTCAGGGATTCCAAGGGCAGATGCAGGATTACTTCGAGGTTGTTGCGTTGGGCGATGCGAGCCGTCTCTCTGGCTAGCGGTGTATACGGAAGAACGGCCACGGTTATTTTCTGCTTCAATTCGGTAACCCGCTGGATACTTTGCAAAGAATACCCCAAGTCATCAATGATTAAAGCGACACGTCCGTTCGAAGACGGAGCAGTCCCGACTTCACTTTCTGCGGCAGGCTGGATGAGAAAAAGAACATATAAAGTTTCCCTTGCCGGACTTTCCGCTTTCCATAACGTATATTGCATGCCTTTATCGTGAGATCTGGATTCAGTTGTCATTGAGGCGGGGTATTGCTCCCAAGCGTCTTGCAGCTCCCGGCTTAACCGGCTGAAATCTTCGGGATTCAGTTTTAACATTATATGATAGAAACCTTCTTCATCACGGTAATGGCTTATGGCATCATTAGGCAAGTCCTGTTTTTGTATTATTTTGCGGGTTAGTTCAAACAGCTGATCGGATGGGACCGGTTCTGCTGGTGTTTTTTTACCCAAAATTGAAGAAAAAATAAAAGATTTATCCTCTTGCGTCCAGTTCAAATAGTCAAGCCCTAAAACTGTGGTTGCGGCCAAAAGAATCAAAATCAGATAGATGATGACCGGATTAGGCTGGATTTCTTTTCCCTGAGGCGGCAGTTTAGGAGTCATTCATCCAGAGAGGTGGTTTTAAGCGTCGCCTCGAGAAAGGCGTCAAGGCTGAGCTTGTCGAGCTCGAGCCGGATATCGGGGCGGATGCCTTTCTCCCATAGCGGGGGTGAATCAAGCGGATGGAATATTGAAGCGGTCAGCACTATTCCGCTTTGATCGTCAAAAAGAAAAAATTCGCTTCTGGCGGTTAATCCGGGAGTGGGAAGCCCGATGACGGACGACGTTCGCTCCGTGTCCTGCAGGGCCCGCACCAGAATTTCAGCCGGACCCGCGGTCGCCTGGTTGGTCCAAACGATTAAAGGGATTTGGCCCAAAACCGGTTCGGCAGGGCAGCTGAGCTTTTCACCGGCGGTTTGCTGAGTTTTCCATTCTCCTATTTCATCCCCCTGGATGAAGATATTTAAAAATGCGGCGGCTGTGTCATAATCACCCTGAAAGCAGTTGCGAAGGTCAAGTACCAGGGGCAGGCCGGCGCCGGATAATTGCGGAACCTGAATTTTTTTGAATTGAGATAAAGCCTGATGTGAAAAGTTCCTTATTTTTAATATACCGCTGGTTCCCGGTTCCGGTTGAAAAACGAATGCCTGCTGGGGGAGAATGCGGGTTTTCAATGTGATTTCCCGGTTTTCTTCCGCTTGGATGAGCTTGATTCGAAGAGTGCGCGGTGCTATGGATTTGAGCTTCAAATTCGCTTCCAGCATGCTCATGTGCAGCGTGGATTCATCTTCGATGGCTCCGATGGAGTCGCCTATTTTCAGACCATGTTCTTCCGCCGGAGAACCTTCCCGGACCCCCGTTATGACTGGAAAAGCCCCGTATCTTTTATATAAAATGATCCCGGCTTCAGGCAGCGGCTGCTTCCGGTTCTCAAGATATACCCCGGCTGTTTTGGGACTAAGATATCCGGACATCCTGTCCAGCGAATTGACCAGTCCCTTATAAGCTCCTTCCATGGTTTGGGCGGGGTTCGGTTTTTCCACATAATCATCCCGGATTAAACTGAGGGCGGTACCCAGAATGCGAAAATTTTTGGAGCTGTCGGAATTTCTGTCTATTCCGGGAAGAATTCCGCTTTCAACCAGAAAAAATAATGATGAGGCCGCTAAGAGCGAGAATAAAAATAATCTTGTTCTTTTCTGCTGCATGGTTTCAACCTAATCCGTTCGATTGTATCATCTTCCATTTAACCATTGCAAGGGGTCAAGGGGCGTTGCCTTGTGCCGAATTTCCAGATATAGAGACGGTCCTTCCAGGGACCCGATTTCTCCAACCACCGCGATAGGGGCATCCCTTTGAACCGGGTCTCCTTTTTTTACCAGAAATTCGGAGCAATGCCCGTAAAGAGTATAATAAGACATGCCGTGATCGACGATGATGAGATTGCCGTATCCCTGAATATAATCCGTATATACAACCACACCGGGATGAATGCACTTGACGATTGTGCTGTCGCCGGGGGCGATTTCAATCCCGTTGTTTTTAGTTGCGGTTTTAAAACGGGGATGGCGTTTGACCCCGAAGCGGCTGATAATTTTCCCGGATACCGGCCAGGGCAGAAACCCTTTCTTTTCATATAGGGGCAGCAAGGGGAAGGGAAGAGTGATCTCTTCTTTGATCAGTTTTTTCATCAGTTCCTGGAGCTGCTCAGCCCGGTCTTTCAACTCTTCCAGCATTTGGGTATGAGCTTCTTTATCCTGATTGATATTAGCAATTAAACGGCGGTGCCGGCTCTCTTGCTCCCGAAGCTCCCGGTCCTTATCTTCGGCCTTCCGGATCAGAATATTGATTTCATCTTTTTTACTTTCCAGAGCATCCCGGGACTCATCCAATTCCCGCAAAGCGGTTAGATAATCGGAAATAAGATTTTCCTGATGGTAGGCCAGAATGGTCAGTTGTTTATTCTGAGTCAGTAAAGCGGCCGCATCATCGACTTTCAAAACCAGGTCAATGTAATTCAAGCGGCCGTATTTATATAGAGAGGCCAGTATTTGCTTGACACCCTCCCGTTTCTGCTGAAGCTTTTCCTCCAGTTCCGGAATATTTTCCCGAATGGCGGTGATTTCCCGGGGATTTTTTTCCAACCGGGTATGATACAGCTTGATTTCTTTTTGAATGAGATTTTTTTGAAAACTCAGTTTATCCAGCCGAGCCAATATGGATGATTCTTTTTGTTCCTCGGCTTGAATCCGGGTCCGCAGTTCTTTGATTTGATTGGAGATTTCAACCAGCCGTTTTTCATATTCGGAAACATCTTGCGCCTGGAGCAGAGAACCGGCAATGAAGAGAAAGGCGGTCAGGGTAATGACTAAGCACGCTGTCTTCATGATCTGGATTTTTCCGGATTATTTCCGGGTTACGTATATTATACCACCGGCGATGCCGATGAGAAGCATAAACGCGACATCAACCAGAGCAAAAGCAAATGCAGAACCTGCGGCAATGCCGTAAAACTCAAAAATTTCTATATAGGCGCCTTCCCGGAGACCGAGACCGTTAATGGTGATGGGAATGAGCTGGATTAAAAGCACAATCGGAATGAAAATAAAATAATCCACCACCATGATATTCAATCCCAGAGCCTTGCCGATAAGAAAAAAATGCAGGATGACATTGACCTGCAGGCAGAAAGCCCAGAAAAAAGCCTGGCTGAGTGCTGATTTGCGCTGCTTATAGAAAATGATGATTTTCCGGAATTCATAAACTTTTTCTTTGATTTTAATCAGCGGGCCCCGGCCGGGTATGAATTTAAGGATTTTTTCGGTCAAGGGTGTGAAAAATATAAAAACCATGGCTAATCCGGAAATTCCCAGGAGGAGGGATATCCAAATAACGGGAATAGTTTTGGCCATATCCAGGCGGATCAGAGCGGCGGCGGCCGCGAAAATAAAAAGTACGACAATTCCGGTCATTCGTTCAACCAGCACAATGGCTGATGATTTGAGCACAGTCCGTGAATAGCGGGACCCGTCCCATATCCGGACCACATCCCCCCCGATACGCGAGGGCAGGAAGTTATTAAAAAAGGTTCCCACCAAATAGGATTTGGCCAGGAATCCAAGCGGAACATCATCGCCTTGAGCCATGATGAGAATTTTCCAGCGGACCGCACTGATCAGTAATCCCAAAAGATGTAGAGAAAAGGATACCGCCAGCCAGAATATATTGGCTTCCGCCAAGACCGCTGCGATACTGGAAAAAGAAGTCCTGAAAATCAGCAGCAAAGCGAGCAGCGTTCCGCTGACCAGAAGCTTCAGGAAAAAGCTGAGCAGATTAATGCGTTTTTTCATCGGTTTCCACAATCAGCCCGTTATCACCCTTATGAAAATGAGCAGAATCAAAACGGCAAGCGGGGCCAAAAATTTAACATTGAAAATCCAGAGGGGTTTAAGCCGGAATTTCCGGCTGCCCTGGCTGATTTCCCTGAGGGCATTCCGGACTTTCCATACATATCCGACAAAGAGACAGATAAATAATCCCCCGACAGCTAACAGGATATTACCGAAGACAAGATCCATTTTGGTCATTACATCCCATTTGGTCAGAAATTTAACTCCGCCGATGGAAAGGGCG
>CAYRTV010000055.1:0-11328 GCA_964427225.1 uncultured Eubacteriales bacterium | reverse complement strand
GCTGCCGCATAGAAACCGGATTGTTTCCATCGCAGCAAATCGTGCACAGCGGATGCGGGCGAACATGAAACCTGGCAAACATGGGTCACTCCGCTTTTTGATAAAGTCCGGATGATACCGGAGAGCACGCCCTGCCGGGGAGGGTCTAACACGACCAAATCCTCCTGCCCCGGTTGAATGAACCGGTCAAATTCCTCGATTCTTCCGGTTTCGAAACAGGTCCGATTCCGGCTGAAGCTGCCGGCATTGACCCGGGCGCATGCCACCGCTTCCGCATCCGAATCGAGGCCGAAAATCGCTTTATCAGGCGGAGCCGCATACAAGGGCAGCAGCCCGCTTCCACAATACAAATCAACCCAGCGGTCATAGCTGCACGCTTGGATTTTACCACAGACTTCTTGGATCAAATAAGGAGTCAATCCCAGATGGGTCTGGAAAAAGGATGCCGCAGGGGAAATGAAATCCTTTCCCAATATGCGATGACGCAAATAAATGGATCCATACGATTCTTTCCGGGAAGGAATCAAGATTCCCACCGCTCCGGGAATACGCATGAGTTCTTTGCACAGAGTGGGAAAATCTCCAAATTGGTTTTTCCTGACGGACAAAATGAGGACAGCATTTTTCCGGCCATGGGCGATCCGCATTTCCCAGCCATCGACAGGGGCGCGGTGATGCTGTTCCAGCAGTGTATCAGCCGCGGCTGCGGTCAAACCTCTTGCCCATTCCGGCAGCATCCATAAAGTTTTATGATATTCCGCTTCGCCCAACCGAAAATCAGTCCCTTTAATGGTGATTCCATTTTTATTCTTAAACAGCTTGAATTTGGCCCGGCCCCGGAATCCGGCTTGTGCTGGAGATGAATAAGCCTTAATCTCACTGGGGTAAAGACCGTTTGCACGCAAACTCTCCGTGAACGCGTCCATTTTTTTCTTGAAGTGTTGTTTATATTCATCCATTCTTTAATTCGAAAATGACTCTTTAGAATCATCCTGAGTAAAGCGGGCGAGCTTAACGATGCACTATAAAATTCCCGTCGCTTCGCTCCGGGAATGACATATAGAATCAGTTCCAGTATAATCGACCGGTTCGGAAGATTCCATGAAAAGTTCAATGCCGATGCGAAGGACGAAAATATTTTTTGTGACATTTTTGTGCCTGAGCAGTCTCTCTGTTTTTCTGCCGGGGTCGGACCGAAAACCCCAGGCCAAAGCCAGTCTGGAAATCGGGGGTGATTCATTAAGCCGCAGATTTTTCCGCCCAACCTTTGAATTTATTTTTCCGACTGGGCGAGATCACTTTTATTTCCGCATTGATTATCTTCAGCGGCAGAACCGCCGTTTAGAGGGAGAAGTGGATTTCTGGCTGACCGCCGGTTTCCATAAAAATCTGGCCCAAAAATGGAGCCTCTTTGTGGAACTCGATCACTTATGCCGTCATTTGACTTCCAAGTACAATCCCGAAGTTTTTGATATCAATGAAACCGTGGCCGGATTGTCATTCAATACGAAAGATTTTACGTTTAAACTGAGCGGAGGACCTTATATCGGCAAAAATCCTGATTACCGGTATTTATTTACTTCCGGAATCAACTGGATTCGGATCCTTCAATCCGAATTTTCTCTGGACACTGAAGTAAAATCCATCAATGCGTCCCGTTTCTTGTATCACGTCGAACTCGCTTGTTCCGTCCACCCGGGAATGGACTTATTTCTCCGCCGGGAACGTCAGTATGAATATCCTGATATGACTTACCTGGGATTCCGTATTAAATCCCTGTCCCGAGTCCCGGGCAGCATTGACAAATTGAGCTCACGTATAAACGCCGTCGTCCTCGATCACAAACACAAAGTGGCCGTTGATAACGATTTTGTTCTCAGTTTATATCAAAAAAACAAGAAACGGCTGCTGCTGAAAATCACTGCCCGCATCCCGGTCCTGGAAACGGAAAATTTTTTAGGTCCCTTCAAGCCGGATACAATCACATATCCGGTGACACTTGAATATGAAAAACAGCTTTTTGACAATTTGCGTTTTCTCATTTACGGACGGTACATTAATTCTATGCCCGTTGACACGGATCTGCCATATACCGAATATCTCGGTGCCGGGATCGGCTTCCGAAATCAAGCTTATTTTGACCGGCTTGATAAAACTTTCCGTATTCAGGGACGAGGCGGTCTGAATTTTTTCAAAGACAAGTTCATTGAACTTAAAACCGGATTGAATACCGTATCCGACCCTTATAACTTCGGGGCTGAAACTCACATTCAGCTTTTTGGAGAAATTTTGACCGCCCGTATCGAAACGTTTTTAGAATTCGGCTCAACCGTAAAAATGCGTCCCCTGGTTTCGCTGGAACAAAAATGGGACCTATCTGGAATGAATGCGCAAACCCGCTTATTTGCCGGTATTCATCTCTTAAAGTGGTTTTGATTGCCTGACTTAACCGGCTTCGCGGTATCAAGTGGTCTCACTGCGCTCGAAGAGAACCGCCCCAACCCACACCATAAGCAGAGTGAATCCAATCATCAAACCCAGCCCCAGAAAAGCCAGGAAAAACAAGGGCATCGCCAGCTCCAGAACCGCCTCTATCCTCTCCCGGTGGTCCGGCTTGCTCATTCCGTACATCATGGCGTGGAATTCCAAGTTTTCCTATCCAGTCAACTTGGTATCCAGCGCGGATTCCTGAAAGACAACTCCGATATTGCGGTGAACCTGATCCTTCTGGGTCCGGACATTAAAACCCGCCACCAGTGCTTCTCCCTGGGCAGCATGCAGCAATGCCGCCAGGATACTTATGGTTAATACAGCTCACCTTGCTTAACCTGAAAAGATATATGATCAACCGCTTTAAATCCGTCAAAGGACTTGACAAGATCCTCAACCTCTATGGCATACGGAGACTTATTCACCAAGAACCCGGTCAATTTTCAATAGGGTATGCAGCATGACATTGGCACCATTGACAACATCCTGATCATGTGTAAATTCCTGCGGGGAATGGCTTATTCCCTTTATACTGGGGACGAAAAACAATCCGACCTTAGTGATTTCAGCCATTTCCTGAGTATCATGGCCTGCACCGCTGGGCATACGAACAAACGATAAGCCCAAATCTTCAGCTGATGCCGCAATTAAATCCCGAATCTGCGGATCGGTGGGCGGCGGATAATAATGCATCCCGGCGCATATCCATGGGTGTCGTGCCGGCATGATTGGCCGCGCCTTTGACCACAACATCCCACCACCGAATTCCCACGATACCTTCAACTACGCCGATATCCAGCTCCCGGGCTTCCAGCGTTGCGCCCTGTTCGATATGAAGTTCAAGAAAAACAGCCGTATCGCCCGGACTGAGCTCAGCGGATGCCAAATCTTCAGGCCGGCCTCCTAAATCCCGGATTCCCTCAGCTGCGGTTTTACCGCTGTGCGTGACCATATCTAAAGTGTCTTTCGTTAAATCCCCGGTCAGCGCCCGGCTTCCGATCATGCCGCCTTCCTCATCTACAAACACCACAACCTCCAAAGGATGACGGGTGGCTAGATTCCGCTCCTGAAGCACCTGCATGCATTCCAGGGCGGCGACCACCCCTAAAGCACCGTCGAATCGGCCCCCTTCCGGAACCGTATCGCTATGCGACCCAAAAAGAATCGCCGGCAAATCCGGCTCGCTCCCCGGCCGGCGGCCGAAAAGATTTCCAGCGGCATCCACCCGGACCTGCAGGCCCATAGCAATCATCATTTCCATGAGATATTTTCTTGCCTGAATATCTTCGCTGGAAAACGCCACCCGGTGAACGCCTTCCCCGAGCCGGCCGAATTCCGCTAAATTTTCAAGCCGGGACAACAGCCGTTTAGAATCGATCCGTATCATCTCATCTCCGCCGCTCATCCCCGCCAGGGACAGAACAATTCCGCAGCAGAGGAGCCAAACCGTCCAGAACCGGCGCTCATTCCTCTTCTTCAAATTCTTCATCTTCCATTGCGGTTAGATGCACATTGAGCTTGGAGACGATTTCGCGCAGCTGTTCCAGAATCTCTTCCATTTCATCGGGAGAAAAGAAATCCCAGTCATCAATGGCGCATTCTTCTTTGCCGCGTTCCAGACTTTCAAGGGCGTCTTCAATATTGGCAATCAACCGTTCACAAGCCTCGTGTCGATCACTCATTTTTTCCTCCACGATTTTGAGCAATATCTCATATCATATGTATCATAGGAAAATCAATAAGTGAAGCCGTTAAATGTAATAATTTTCTCTTCATCTTCACATATTCCGACAATTCCCCTACAATAATTATTTAGAGTTAATAACCAAGGAGACAGGCATGAAAGACGCGTTCTATATTGAAGGACATAAATCAAAGGCAGATTATGAAGATGAAGAAACCCTCATTTTAAATGATAAGAACGCTTATGCGTCAGAGGAAGAAGCCACCCGCAAAGCCCAGAAGAACATGCAATCAAATCCGGAAATAGATTTGGTGGTTGTATATAAGCGGAACCGGGAAGATGAACAAGATGAGCGGGAAGGCATTAAGTTTCTCTTCCGGACCAAAGAAAACGAGATCCAGGAAGTCAAGTCCTGGTGGAATAAGCCTTTGGAGAAATGCAAGTCGTGTAAGTGACAGCAGCGCCGTCATCCTGAGCGGCCTTATCTGTCATGGCTCATTTCACAGCATTCAAGCCCGGCCTAAAAAGTGCGGGCAAACATAGCCCAGAATTTATCTCCCAGTTCCCAGTACTTCTGTATCGCCGCACGGGCAAAGTCGTTGGTGTATTGGGTCAGGTATTCTTTCATTTTTTCTATGTCTTCCGGTGATTTTCCTTCATTATATAAATCCATTGCCCTCTTCTCGATATCGGGAAGTTCCTGAAACGCTTTTTCCTCAAACACGCTGACTGTGTTCTCAATTGTTTCCCGTGTCGTACTCCACTCAATGGTCGCCAGCCGGTTGGCGCGCCGGAAGGCCCAGGCGGCTGAGTCGGTCCGGAACTGATGCTGCGCGCATTTATCAAATCCGGGAGGAAGCTCCAAAGTCCCGGAGAATATGGGAACGCGTGGGCTTTGTGCCGGGTTATCAAAGGAAAACCAGGCAATCCCGCCGATTTCATCCGGCAGCCAATCACGGCACTGCAGCACCTCCGAATAAGAGCAGCCTGCAATGGCGATAGTGCGGTGATATTCCACAGTTCCCGGCTTCAATGTGTTTAAAAGATTTCTCATCTCCCAAGACATCCAGGGATTGGCCACAGGACTGGTGGTGATATCATCGCTGCGCCGGGGCTTGACTTTAAGGTTTTTAGTGGCATCCCAATTCGTTCCTTCGTATGTTTCACGGTAATAGGCAAAAATATCTCTAACTGAAACTTTTTTATCCGGTTCCACGGAAAAAGGCAGTTCATCCGCTTCAAACTCAAGATTCAGCGACGGTGCCATGGTGCTGAGCACATAGAATTCCCGCGTGGAAAAGGGCTTGCGGCCGCTGTATGCTTTCCAGAATTTAAATGGTTCTCCGCTGTCCGGATCCCACCAGCCCATTTCCTCAGCCAGTAAATAGACATTGTCCGAAGCCATGTAATGGCCCGGGTCATCCAGGTCCAATTCGCCGATCCGCGGAATATTGGCTGACACACCCACGTGGTCATCCGGGATGCGTACTGCAGCCCAGACCGCGCCGATTTCCAGGGGCCCGGCGCCGAATATTTCAAAATGCCAGACTTCCTGCGGATCCGCAAATGTCAAACATTCTCCCCGGTCGCAGTATCCATAATCTTTGACCAGTTCACCAATCAGCTTAATCGCTTCCCGGGCCGTAGTGCACCGCTGAAGGGCCAGCCGCTGCAGTTCTTCGATATAAAACATGCCCTCCGAATTCATCAGCTCGCGGCGGCCGCCGATGGTGGTTTCACCGATGGCCAGCTGTTTTTCATTCAGACACGGGTAAGCGGTATTCAAATAGGCATATGTTTCCTTGACTTGAGGTATCTCTCCCTGCAGAGTGACTCCGCGCATATCCCAAGGAGTTTCCGTATGAAGTTTGCCCCCGTACACTTTGGTTTTGGCTCCTTCGGAAAATGTTTGATGGGGAACAATTTCAACCCATTGCCGGTAATTACCGTCGCAGCTGTGGGCAGTGATGACCGATCCGTCGGTAGTGGCTGCTTTTCCCGGCCCAGGTGGGGGGAGGTAACGCCGGTCCCGTGGGTGGTGGTTTTTTTCCCCGCCATAATGCTGGTGCAGCTTTCCGGAAAATCCAGCTGCGGCTTTTCCGCACTGTGACCGCCGCCAAACAGCATTCCAAACAGAACGACCGCAGTGAATAAAAACAATCCTGATTTTAAAGGAAAATGAAATGCCCTTTTTTTCATATTAAGATCCTCCTGAATTTGATTCTAATCCATTATTAACGAATGGCAAATACCTGTCAATCAGTCATTTTGCATTCGGCGTTTCTGCGGCTTCTCAAACACTCTATGGCAGTGTTTCCAACGGCCGCACTCCCATCTCCCATCCATTCACCAGGTTAATGCGTTTCGCGTTTTACGCTTTGCGCTTTGCGCTTTGCGTTTTACGTTTCGCGATTACGATAGAACCGTGGTTTATAACGGGCAAGAATTGGAAATCGAGACAAAGTATAGAGGACCAGCGCGGCCCAAATCAAACTGAAGGTAACCGCATGGTCCGTTGTGAAAGCTTCGTGGAATGCAAACACACCCAGCAGCAGCTGCATGGATGGCGATATATACTGGAGAAACCCAATCGTTGACAACGCTATTCTTCTGACTCCCAGGTTAAACCACAGCAGAGGCAAAGCGGTGACAATCCCGGCCCCGATTAATAAAAAATGAATATGAACCGGTGCGCTTCCCACTGCATTTGTTCCTTGAGAAAAAAGAATACCCAAGAAAATCAAAGCCGCCGGTGATAAAAGCGCCATCTCCGCGGCCAAGCCGGCCATTGACTCCACCCGGGCGGTTTTCCTCAGTAAGCCGTAAAACCCGAATGTCAGAGCCAGGGATAAGGAAATCCAGGGAAATTTTCCGTAATGGAGAGTCATATATCCCACCCCGGCTGCAGCTAAAATGACGGAAACCAGCTGCCAAAAATTCAATCGTTCTTTAAGCAGCGCCACTCCTAGAAGCACACTCACCAATGGATTGATAAAATACCCCAAGCTGGTATCGACGACATGACCGCTGTTAACCGCCCAAATATAAATAAACCAATTCGCGGCAAGGATAACCGATGTCCCGGCAAAGGTCATCCGGTTTCTCCGGATGCGAAACACTTGCCGGAATTCAGGCCAGCGCCGGCGGTAAGTGAGCAGAAAGATTAATATGGCCAGGGACCAGATAATCCGGTGAGCAAGTATCTGCTGAGCCGGAATGCGGCTGAGCAATTTCCAATAAAGAGGGAGGAATCCCCAGGACAGGTAAGCAGCGACCGCAAACCAGGTTCCAGTCAGCTGCTTTCTCCCCTCTGTTTTAATCAAATGTTACATTTCCATTGCTTGCCGCAGAGTTTCCAAATTCTTCATCAGCTGCTCCAGTTCAATCTCAATGTCGTTCAGCCGCTGATAGGCATCTTCTCCCGGTTTCTGATCAGCTTGTCTGGTCATGCCGGCAAGGTACTGAAGCTGGCGAATCAATTTCGGCTCCAACTGGGCTCCGACTTTTCCCTCTTGAGTTTGTATGAGTTTGTTTTCGATATCGGTCAGACGCTGCAGCAGCATATTCCGGTTTTCGCTTTCCGTTTTATCCTGCAGTGATTCTTTCCATTGCCGCAAATCCCTTATGGCAAGATGAGTGCGGCTTATGGTTTCCCTCAGGTGCAGATTGAAACCCAATTGCGCCTTTAAATCCTCTTGAGTGACTCCATCAGCCGCAACTCTGGGATCAAGCATTACTTGAAAGGAGCGGGTTTGACTCCAGTCACCGGCTTCTAATTTAACTTGATACCGTCCCGGCAGGGCCAGAGGCCCCACACCCGTTCTGCGGCCGGTATCCAAGTCCACGGGACCCGGATAACGTAAATCCCAATTAAACCGGTGCATTCCCGCATTATCGGACAGTTTACTCCGGCCCTCTGACCCGCTGCTGTAATTCCGAATTACATTCCCTCTTTCATCCATAATTTTTAATGTGAGCTCCTGCTCCGGCTGTTGAGCCAGATAGTAGTAAATCAAAACGCCCGCCGGAGGATATTCCGGCATCCCCAATCCGCCCCAGTAGCCAGAACGGCGCATGCGGTAACTGGTCCGGGGCTTAAACAAAAATCGATCCTCCCGGGACGTTTCCCCGGTCAATTGGTGGAGCGGAGTGATATCATCGAGAATCCAAAAGGACCTGCCCATGGTGGATAAAACCAGATCTTTTTGATGGACCTTGATGTCCGTAACCGGCACAGCCGGAAGATCAAGCTGCAGTGTCTGCCAGGTGCCTCCATCATCGAATGTAACAAACATGCCGAATTCGGTTCCCGCATAAAGCAGTCCCAAACGGTCGGGGTCTTCCCGGACAACCCGGGTGGGATGGTCCGCAGGGATGCCATTGGTTCCATCAGTCAAGAGTGTCCAGGTGGAACCATAATCTTCGGTCTTGTAAATATAAGGTGCCCAATCATCCAGCATATACCGGTATACCGCGATCAATGCCCGGCCGGGAATAAAATAAGAGGGTTCAATCGTCTGAACCCGGCCGCCGGAAGGCAAACCCGGAGGCGTGATATCCGTCCAGCTTTTTCCGCCGTCGCGGGTGATATGGATCAATCCATCATTGGACCCGGCCCAGATGACCCCCTCTTCCAGCAGAGACTCTCGCAGCTGGTATATGGCACTGTAAATCTCTTCCCCGGTGATATCCCTGGTGATCGGTTCCCCGGAATAGCCTTGCTTGTCCGGCTCATTGGCGGTCAAATCCGGGCTGATGATCTCCCAATGGCGACCTTCGTCTGTGGTTTTATGGACCACCTGCGATGCATGATATATGACTTCCGGATTGTGCGGCGAGATCTCAATGGGAGAGGTTCTCTGAAAACGGAAGGGCATATCCTTGGCCGCATGTCCGTAATTAAAATGCGGATAAACCCAGTACTGCTGTTCCTGGCCCGTGGCATGATTATAGCGGCTGAATCGCCCCTTGCAGCCGCCGTAAACAATATCCGGGTTCAAAGGATGCACAGCCAAAGGTCCGGTTTCACATCCGGCCGTGGTTTGCCAAAACTGAATGGGGCTTATCATCCGTCCGGAAACGGGCGGCAAGCTGGGAATTCGAATAGTCGAATTGTCCTGCTGCTCACCGTAGACCCAGTAAGGAAAACGGTTATCCAACACCACGTGGTACATCTCCGCAGTCGGCTGATTATATTGAGTAGACCAGGTTTCGCCGCCGTCGATGGTGACATTGGCCCCACCGTCATTGGACTGGATGAAAATATCCGGTTTATCCGGATTGATCCACATGCCGTGATTATCTCCATGAGGGGTTCGCTGGCGCTGAAAATGTTCTCCGCCGTCCGTGGATTTATAAAATCCTTCATTATTGACATAGACGACATCCGGATCTTTCGGGTGGGCATCTATATATGTGTAATAGAACGGCCGGTAGAGCAGGCTTTTCTGTCCGTTGATAAAGGTGAAAGTCTGTCCACCGTCATCCGAACGGTATACGCCGCCTTTATCATCCGGAGCTTCGATCAAAGCATATATTTTTTGCGGGTCAGCCGGCGATACGGAAATACTGATTTTCCCGACCAGCCCTTCCGGTAAACCTGCGGTCAATTTCATCCAGTTTTCACCGCCGTCCTGGGTTTTAAACAATCCTCCGTCCGTGGAGCCGCTGATAATGGTCCAGGGTTTGCGCTCTCCTCTCCACATGGCAGCGAAAATTTCTTTCGGATTCTGTGAATTCATAGACAGGTCTATAGCCCCCGTTTTCTCAGAAATAAAAAGAATATTTTCCCAAGTTTCGCCCCCGTCCAACGTCCGGTAAACACCTCTTTCGGGATTGGGGCCGAATGGATGGCCCAGAGCGGCCAAATAGACAATATCCGGATTCTCAGGATGAATGATCAAGGTGCCGATTTGACCGGTATCTCTTAAGCCCATAAACTGCCAAGTGCGACCGCCGTTAAGAGATTTGTATACTCCCCTTCCGGTGGAGACATTGCTGCGGATAGCGGCTGACCCGGTTCCGACATAAATGATATCCGGATTAGAATCGGCCACATCGATCGAGCCGATTGAACCCACTTCAAAAAATCCATCGGATATATTCCGCCAGTTTTTTCCATAATCCGTTGTTTTCCAAACGCCGCCGCCGGTGGCGCCCATATAAAAAGTTCCCGGCTGTTCCGCATGTCCGGCGACAGCAGTGACCCGGCCCCCGCGATGAGGGCCGATCATGCGGTAATCCAAGCCGGAATAAAGTACGGGATCGTAGGTATCATATCCTGAATTGTCCTGTCCGGATACAGCCGGATATAAACCGGCAACAAAAATCCAAGCGGTAAAAACAAAAACGGTGGTGTTCCGCAGGTAGGATAATTTCATCTTTAAGACCTCCTATATATTAAAGTTTTTTATTATACTACGCTACCGGGAAGATTTCGAGGACTTCACCCCTATTTTTTTACCGCGGAACAGCGGCGGCGAAGCGATTTTTTGTAAAATGGCCCTATTCCATATATAATTAACCTAAGTGCTATCCATAAAATCAAAGGAGGAAACCATGGATAAAGTATTTTTCATGAAACCGTTTATTGAAAATTTCACCAAGAAGGATGTTTTTTCCAAAGCCTTTTCCGTCATCCTTAAAGTCTTGGCAGTGCTGACCATAGTTATTGCCTTTGTCACCTGGGTGCTGATGTGGAAGCTGGTATTTGAAATTCCAGCCGCAGGTATTGCCGGAGGTGTGATTTTCCAGCTCTTTTTTATCGTCGGTATTTATATGGCTGTCCATGCGATTTTTATTCGCGCCAGTCAAATTGCCAATCTCAAGCCGGACGAATACAGAATTGTTCCCGTGATATCCGTATTCCTTAAACTTCTCGGCGAAATATATGCTTCCCTGACTGCGGCCATCGCCGTCGGAGGAGGTATTCTCATCTGGTTTGCAGGCGGCTACGGATTGGAACTGCTGGCTGAAGTCCCTGAATTCATTCCGCAGTACGGGGGAGGCACCACTTTTCTCGGAGGGATTATTTTTCTGATCGGCGGCCTGATCTTAGCCTTTTTCACACTGATCGCTTTCTACTTCGCCGGTGAGTTCTTTATTATTGTGACCGATATAGCCCTGAATACAGAAGAAAGTTCTAAAAAATCTAC
>CAYRTV010000054.1:0-11370 GCA_964427225.1 uncultured Eubacteriales bacterium | reverse complement strand
GGATTTACCAGCCGGAAGAATGGCAGGCTTCCCGGCCCGCCGTCATTTTCATTCATGGAGCGGGTTATCTGCAGAACGCCCACTACGGCTGGAGCAGCTATTACCGGGAATATATGTTCCACAATATCCTCATGAAAGAGGGTTACATGGTTCTGGATATCGATTACCGCGGCAGCGCCGGTTACGGCAGTGAATGGCGCACAGGTATTTACCGTCACATGGGGGGCAAAGATCTGGATGACATCGTGGACGGCGCCCGGTTTTTGGCAAACAAATATGGGGCCGATCCCAGCCGGATGGGTGTTTACGGAGGCAGCTACGGCGGATTTTTAACCTTTATGGCCATGTTCACCACCCCGGATGTGTTTGCCGCCGGCGCCGCCTTGCGCCCGGTTGCGGATTGGGCTCATTATCATAATAGCTATACGCAGAACATTCTTAATCTCCCCTCTAATGATCCCGAAGCCTACCAGCAAAGCTCCCCCATCTATTTTGCCGACGGCCTGAAAGGTGCTTTGCTCATCTGCCACGGCATGATCGACACCAATGTTCATTTTCAGGATTCCGTCCGTCTGGTCCAGCGTTTAATCGAGCTGCGAAAGAAAGATTGGGAGTTGGCGGTCTATCCGGCGGAAGGGCACGGCTTTCGCCGGCCTTCTTCCTGGGCGGATGAATATAAACGGATCTTCAAGCTGTTTGAAGACCATTTGAAATAACCGGAGATTAACGTATAATGAGGCTGGATGATGAGCCAAGGAGAAAATAAGATGCAAACCGCCCTCCGAATCCGTAATGTGCATAAGTCTTTCCCCTCGGAATTCACCCGCAAACACCGTCCGGTGCTGAAAGGCATATCTCTTGACGTCCCGCAGGGAAATATCTTCGGATATTTGGGCCCGAATGGAGCCGGCAAAACCACTACCTTGAAATGCATTTTGGGTTTGATTTTCCCTGAAAAAGGCAATATTGACATTTTGGGACATTCCCATTTGTCGTTAAAAGCCAAAGCTAAAATCGGATTTCTTCCGGAAAATCCTTATTTTTATGATTATCTCACCGCCGAGGAATTCCTGCGTTTTTATTGCCAGCTGCACCGCATCCCAAAGGGCGAACAAGACCGCCGCATTCGGGATTTAATCCGGATGGTCGGGCTTAAAGCGTCCGCCTCCCTGCAGCTGCGTAAATATTCCAAGGGCATGCTGCAGCGCATCGGGTTGGCCCAGGCCCTTTTGAATGAACCGGAGCTGGTGCTGCTGGATGAACCCTTGGGCGGCTTGGATCCTTTGGGACGTAAAGAAATGCGGGACATCATCGGGAGACTGCGTGATGAAGGCCGGACCGTTTTCCTGTCTTCGCATATTCTTCAGGATATCGAAATGATCTGCGACCGGGTCGCCGTCATTATCAACGGCATCATTGTCAGTGAAGGGATTCTGGAAGACTTGATCAAACAAAAAGTGCTGTTCACAGAAGCCACCGTTTCCGGCATCGAACCGGACGAACTCAAAGAATTCGGCGAAAGCCTCCATTCCCGGGGAGGGCAAAGTTTGATCAAAATTTACGAGCAGGAAAAGATCGACCGTCTTCTGGATTTGGTGCACCGGAAGCAGGGCCGCATCCATGCCCTGGTTCCGCGCCATCAAAGCCTGGAAGATATTTTTGTCGGAATGGTGAAATGACATGAAAATCACAGCCGTCGCGTTGAACACCTTTCGTGAAGCCATCCGGGACCGGATTCTATACTTGCTGCTCTTTTTCGCCGGCGCAGGCCTGGCCTTTTCCCGCTTTCTGGCCTTGATCACTGTGGGGGACCGTCTCCGCATAATACTGGATGTCGGGCTGGCCTCCATTTCCATCTTCGGTGTGCTCATGGCGATTCTGATGGGAACAGGGCTGGTGTATAAGGAAATCGATAAACGAACTATATACACCCTGCTGTCCGCACCCATTCACCGGTATCAATTTCTGCTGGGCAAGTTTCTCGGCCTCGTCCTGACCCTGCTGACCATGGTGATGCTGATGAGCTTTTTGTTTTTTATCATTGTCTGGCTCCATGGAGGAGGCATCGGCATTCCCATGCTGACAGCGTTGTTCTTTATCTTTGTAGAGCTGGTTCTTATCACCGCCGTATCTATGATGTTTTCCTGCTTTTCCACCCCTATTTTGAGTTCCATATATTCGCTCGCCTTTTACCTGATCGGACATCTTTCTTGGGGGCTGCAAACATTTCTGGATAAAATGGAAACCGGCTTTGATAAAGCTGTCGTCCAGGTATTATATATTGTTCTTCCGGATCTGGAAAATTTTAATTTCCGGACGGAAGTTGTGCATGATTTAGAAATTCCGGCGGCCATTCTTCTTCCTTCCCTGGGTTACGGCCTGCTGTACACGGCTTTCGTGCTGTTTCTGGCGATTGCGATTTTTCGAAGAAGGGATTTTATTTAGATTATGCATAAAAGTGTCTTGATTACCGGCTTGGTGCTGAGCCTGATTATGTTTTCAGGATTGAAGCTCAAAACCGATGCCGTCCCCCGCAATACTCAGCCGGGTTCATCCATCATCTATATTCCCTCAGGTCAATATCTTCAGTACGCCGCCTTAGGTTTCGACACGCTGCTGGCCGACTTGATCTATATCTGGTCCATTCAATACTTCAGTGATGAAGGGGTGGATAAACGGTTTGAGCACCTTGAACATGTATACTCCATTATCGCCGATTTAGATCCCCACTACCTCGATCCCTACCAAATCGGGGCCATGATGGCTATATACGACGCCCGGGATTATGAAGCCGCCTTTGATATTTTGGATATGGGATTAAAAAACAATCCGGATGAATGGATTTTCCCCTGGGAAGCCGGTCACTATGCCCAAATGAATTTAAAAGACTATGAATTAGCCCAGCAATATTACCGTAAGGCCATGCAGATAGACGGTGCCCCGAAAATGACCGAACGCTTGTTCGCCAACGCTCAGTTCCGCACCGGCAACTATGAGGATGCCTGGAACAACTGGCTGGACATCTATCAAAACGCGGAAAGTGAACGGATCAAAACAATCGCGGCCAATCATCTTTACCGCACGAAAGCCGCTATGGATATCCAAAAATTGGAAGAGGCTCTGCAGCAATATCGTGAGGATTACGGGCGTTATCCCGACCGCTTAGCGCGATTAATCCAAGCCGGACTCATCGATTCCATCCCGCAGGATATGGATGGACGGGATTACCGGTATAACCCTGAAACCGGAAAGGCAACCACTCAGGTGTCGCCATGGGAACGATAATCGTCATCTTATTCGGATTAGCCTGGGGAAGTTTTCTAAATGTTGTGATTTACCGGCTTCCCCTGCATATGAGCCTGATTCATCCGCCTTCATCCTGCCCGGAATGCGGAAAGCGCATCAAACCGCACCGGAACATCCCGGTTATATCCTATCTTTGGTTAAGGGGCCGCTGCCCCGATTGCAGCACGCGGATTCCATTCTCCTATCTTTTGGTCGAAATGCTAACCCCGGCTGGTTTCTGGCTGCTTTACTCCCGTTTTCAACTGCAGCCGCATTTTTTCGCAGCCTGCCTCTTCTTCAGTGCTATGCTGGTTTTGGGATTTATCGACTTTAAGCATCAGGTTATCCCCGATGCCGTTACTTTTCCCGGAATAGGATCGGCTCTCGTTTATGCGGCCTTCCGGCCGGATATGACTTTGGGACAGGCCTTGATCGGCGCCGCTGTCGGAAGCGGTTTTCTTCTGCTGGTATACGGACTCTATTATGTATGGCGCAAAAAGGCCGGCCTGGGAATGGGGGATGTCACCATGATGCTGCTGGTCGGCGCTTTTCTGGGATGGAAACTGACATTTTTCACCCTGCTGGCGGCCTCGTTTACAGGGGCTCTATTCGGTGTTGTCATCATGGTGCTTAAGAAACAAGACTGGCAGTATGCCCTGCCCTTCGGAACTTTTTTGGCTCCCGCCGCCGTTATCGCCCTCCTCTGGGGGGAACCCTTGATCAACGCCTATCTCGCCCTCTTCCGGTAATATACTTGCTTCGCTCGCATCCCTTGGTTACCAAGGCTGATGATGCTCGACAGGCGCGTAATAAAAACAATCTGCCTGGATATGGTGTTTAGTTCCGAGGCCCGGGCCTTGATTTTCCTCTTTACTCTTTACTAACCTGAGTTATTCACGGGTCGAGATTGCCGCAGATGCGAGTCGCAGGGCATGAAGCTGTGGTACTTCACCGCGAATGCCCTGCAGCAAAGTTTTATTGCGAGGCCTGCGGAGCAGGCCGTGTCAACCTTAGACAGGTAGATTCTCAAGCACAAGGAATGGCAAACACATCGCAATTTTTTTATGAATAGTTCAGGCTGAACGAAGCAGCTTGAGATCTTTCGGGCGCTCATGCGCCCTCAGGATGACAGCAGAGTCAGGTTATTTAATAATCTTAAAGATCTCCCGCCAGGATTTGATTTTCAACAAGGCTCCGGCAGGCTGTTCCAGCTTCTGGATGGTGGAATCATATTCCTGAATGTAGACTTCCCGTTTACGGACGCCGCCGGCTCTTTCGCTCTCGCCAAGGGTGACGGCTGCCCTGGTCTTAATCTCCAGGGTCATATTTTCCATCGGTCCGGCTGCGGATTTGAACGCGGTCGCGCCTAAGGAGGAGCCGGCAATCGGTTTGATAAACCTGGCATACAATCTTCCGACACCAGCCAGGTTGGAACAGGGATCCACTGTTTCAATATTCCCGGTCAGCGTGCTGAAGTACACAATGTAGTTGGCGATTTTCGGGTCCGCCCAGACTTTCTCACCAGTTACAAAAGATCCGGTCTGTTTTTCCGCCGGTAAGTTCAGGATATCCGGATCGCCTAAAAACCATTCCACTTCGGGTGTATCTCCGTCAATGAGTGCGATAAAGGAATATTCAGCCGCATCCGGAGCATTGTCGTCTCCCCCGGTCCCAAAATAAACCCGCGGTTTCGCGGATATGCTCGCCGGATCACGCCAGGCTTCCGGTTTGGTGATGATGGGATAGTTGCGGGAATCCTCATACAATTTTTCCTGCACCCAGGGAGATGCCGGAACAAAATCCAAAGTCGTATCGATTTTCCACAGCCTCCCTTCCAGGTCCGCAATATAGACACGGTCCATGTATCCATCTTCATCCACATCTATGGCGCTGGGAGAGGAGGGAAACGCAACCGCCACATTTGCGCCGTTGACCCATACGGAAGAGGTATCCACTTCCGGTTCGGAATCAAATGTCCAAAAAGCAGTCCCGCTTGCAATATCCACCGCATAAAACCGGTTCCCCTGCACTCCTTGACCCGGCACATTATCATATCCAGAACCCATAAAGACCGCCCAGGCGTCCTGTCCTTCTTTGGTGATTTTCCCCATCACCGGCACCGACCATGTTTCACCCATCCCGAGATCCGTGAATTCCCACAGCACCTGCGGGTTATTGATATCCGTGATGTCCAATGCAAAGTAAAAATTTCCGGTGGCGTCAGCTGTCCGCCCGCTTCCCTGTCCGCGGCCCTGGCCGCAGATCAAAACTGTTTTCCATTCGTCATTGATGTAGACATCTTCCACCACCGGAGAACTGTCCACATACACATCCCGGGCGAAATACCGCTCCTGGGTGGCTTCATCCACCGGCCACATGTTTCGAAGTTTGGGAACCAGGTTGAAGGGAATAAAGGCCCAAAGCTCTTCACCGTTGAGAACATTAAAGCAATGAATCATGCCGTCATTGGCGCCGACAATTAAAACTTTATCCCGGCTTTCCCAGGTCTGGATAAAAGTATCGTATCCCGAACCCTTACGGGCCGATTCATCGGAAGGAGGGCCCAGGATAACCGGATTGGAATGATTGATGTCCCCCAGTTTCCAGTCTCGGCCCTCTCCGCGGACAAATTCAATCAGCCCGGAATTGTCATTCTGAAAATCATTCAAATACGGGGCCAATAAGTCCAGATTGGCAGCAGCGAAATCGACCCGCTGGAGCTGACCGGAACTATCGGGAACGGCACTGTATATCACCCGGCTTGCCGGAGAACGGTCGTCCAATAGCTCGCCCGCATCCCATTTGATTTCAACATTCTCCGCCACAATTTCCCGGCCGCTGGGTTCGCTGAAATCCGGCCGGGTGATGGTCCGGAGCTCGGAATAGGACGATTGCACCATCTCCATAGCGGACACATCATAGGCCCGCAGATGACCTTGCCAGCCGGGGAAATAAAACGAACCGCCGATGATCAATTTAAGCAGCTGATTCTCCTCGTCCAAAACCTGGACCGCCACTGAAGAGCGGGAATATTCCCGCCGGTCGACCACGACATAGCGCAGCTCAATACGGTTGAGCACCGGGGTTTCGAATGAGGCCAGTTCAAATTCAGCCATCTCGTCTTCGGGTGCGGTTAAAACCGCCTTCCATTTCAACCGGCTGCCGAAATGAACGAAGTAATGCCAGGGCTGGGTCCCCACATCGGTGATCTCATTCCCGGTGAATTCAGCAAGAAATTCCCAGTTGCGGCCGCCGTTGTTTGAAACATACAAAGCCACATTCAAACCGTCGCTGGAACCGCCCCTGACCCATTGGTCCAGATTTTCCAGGCGGACCCGGGTGATGGCTTCCGCATTGGGATTAAGCGCCGGAGTGACCACTTTCGACCGGGCTTCGCCATGGAGAGTATAAACCGGGGCCAGTTCATTGATCACCAGGTAGTAATCACCTGAATTGTTGGCGTCGGCCACGATTATATCCAGATCGCCGTCACCGTCATAATCCAAAACCGTGCTCATGTCCACATCGTGCGGATCGGGAAGAATGGGCTGACAGTTCATCATGCAGTGGAATTGGAGTTCAAGGGTCTGGTCTTCTCCCTCCCCGGTCATCCCTTTGCTTTTATATATCCACATACGGGCGTCATGGCCGGCCCGCCATTTATCCGTGGCACCGAAAATATCCAGGTATCCGTCCTGATTGAAATCAGCCGCGCTCATGGCGACTGGACCCGTGGCTTCATCCGCAGGGATGGCAATATCCCGGCGCGTGAAAAACTCAAATCCGTTGTTTTCATAAAAAACAATATAATCCACATCCTCGGCTGTCCCGCAAACAACGTCCATATCCCCGTCTTTATCAAAGTCACCGGAATCAATGGATGTTCCTCCGACGCCTCCAGTGAATCCGTTTCTCCGGTCATAATCCAGTTCCGAAATTTCAAAGCGGTTCAGCTCAAAATCATCGCTGCCGGGATTGCGGACAAGAAATATTTTATCCTGGCTGGCAATCAGAATGTCCTGGTCGTCATCATTATCAATATCCACCGTACACAAATGGTCTCCGGCCCAGTTGATATAGATGCCTTCACTCATGAAGCGGGACGTAAAATCCAGGTTGGGGGAAAAAGAATAAGGAAGAAAATCAGGGTCATCCGGGGTCCCGATATTGATATACATCACCGCGAAGAAGTGGACATGGGAAAAAGAATCATTGTTGTTTTTCATAAAAAAGAAATCGAGCAGGCCGTCGCCGTTGAAATCACCCACGGTAATGGCCGCCGGGCCGCTATGGGTGCCGGTGTTATATAAATTGGAGTCATACTCTTCCAGCGGGTCGATGAGAAAAATGGCGTTGTCATCATCATATCCGTCTCCATCCGTATCCGTGAATTCATTTCGGATAAGCACAAGCCGGGGATTTCCGGAAATATCCAATCCGACAAGATCCGGCAGGCCGTCGCCGTCGAAATCACCGGAATCGCAGACATAAATCCTTCCGCCCATTCCCGCCGGCTGTGTGACCTGAAAATTGGCCCCCAGCCAGTTAAGGGTGATCTCCCCGTTGCCGCGCCAATTGACGGAGCTTCCCGGATCTTTCCACTCCACGGTTGAAAAATCATCGCTGAAAACAAATTCCCTCTCATCACAGCTTGCATCATCCTGAGCATAAGCGCTGTGGCTGAAGAGAAGAAAAAGCATAATAACCGATATTATTCTAAGTGCCGTTCTCGTTTTTTTCATTGCATCCTCCCCTGTCGTTAACTCCCCATTATTATGATCATAAACCCGGCATTTCGATCACTAATTCAATTTCCAGGCGGCTGGTGGTCCGGTTGCTCCCCCGCCCGGCAATTCCGATACAAACCAGCATGGCGTCGGCTGCATCCGCAGTCAATCCGGCCAAAGCCTCATCATCTATGAGAAAAGCGGTATAAGTGAAATCCGTATCTAGCGTTCCATCCGTCCGCGTGATGAACGGCTGCCGGCAGAATATCACATTGGCTGCGTCAGGATTCCCGTCCTCATCCGGATCAATATAATTCATCAGCTCATCATCCGTCAGCCGGCGGAAATAATTGACCGAATAAGGCAGATCGATTCCAGAGGGTTCCGTCATATAATGACCATCGAAATTCGTCCATTCCGAATCAGCAAAGGCTTTATCTATGGCCAGCCAGGCCGCGTCAAAACCGGCCTCGGCCGCATTGAAAGCTTCCTGATGCGTCCGGATGTTCCCGGCGGTCTGAGACCCGGTGGAGGTTACGGTCATCAGCATCATACCGGTCCCCAGCATAAAAGCCAGGACCAAAATCACCACTATCAACGCAGAACCTTTTCTATTTTGAATTCCAGTCGCCTTTCTAAATCTTCGCATTTTACCGTTCTCCAAAATTATATAAGGTCAATCCCCGGTTCCGTACACTGATAGTGGATTCCAGCATGAAGCGCCGGTGCATGTCATCCTGAGAAGCCGCCGGGGTATTACCCATTTGAGGCCGCCGGAAAAGATGGATATTTTGGGGAGGCTGCCGTCCGGATATGCTGACAAATCGATCCGGAGTGCATCCGGCGATCTGAATCCGGACATGGGTGATCCTTCCGACAGTATCCGGATCCCCTGTCCACATGGGATTCCAATCGGTGTACCCGTCCAGCATGCCGTCGCCATCAAAATCGGCGTTATATTGAAACTGAAGATTTTCAATATCCTGGGCCAGCGGCCGGTGCACCCCGTTATGGGTCACATACAGCACATTGCCCACCCCATTGCCGATATATCCGTTATCTCCGGCCGTCAATCCTGAATAATTGCCGGTGACATCCAGCCAATACTCCTTAACATTGACAAACGCCACCGTCCCGCCGTCATAATCAGTGGACGAGGAGCAGGTGCCGCCCAAACCGCCGGGCAGATTGAAGTCCTTGGACAAGCCGTGGGAAAAATTGATTCTTTCATTGCCGCCGGTGGCGGAGTGGGTCACGTGCGTGATCTCACGCACCTCTCCCGCGCGGCAGCCCGAATCCGGATTGGGCAGAACGATTACGACCATCTCTTCATAATATTCATCCGGATAAGGATACTGCTCGAAGCTGTAGTCATCCAGTCTCAGATTAGCGGCAGAGCCTTGATAATTTTCGATACGCAAATTCAAAGGGTCTTCCAGGTTACCCATCAGCAGCAGCCGGTCCGGTGTGACCTCGGCGCCCTGATTTTCATTATCCGTGCCCTCCAAATAATAGCCCACAAATTCTTCCGGCAGGCCCACGCCGGCGGACCGGCCGTCCTGCTGAATAAAAAACATACCGGAGCGGACATCGTGCTGTAACTGGGTGAACTGCTGCTGGTCCACGGAAATGCGGTTGCTGTGCTGGTAAATCTGCAGACTTCCGAGAATCACCACCAGCATGACCGCACTTCCGATTAAAAATTCCGTCAGGGTAAAACCCTTCCGGAGCCGGTTTCGACATATATTTCTTTTTCTCATATTCCTATCCTGCATAATATGGATTAACGGCCGATCAGCGTGCTGATATCGGCCTTTACTTTATGCTGTACCGGATTCTGCAGCAGCAGTGATTGGCTGGCATTCCGGGCCTCCGCGGGAAAAATTAAAATTCGCACATCCCAGACTTGATTGTTGATCCGCAAATCCGTCAGCCGCCGGTAATCAATAACTCCGTCACTGTTGATATCCAACAGTTCATCACCCACAGATAAGGCCGCCGTGCTCAATTCCGCCGCCGTGAAGCTGCGCAGCAAATCGATCTGCTGCTGGGCCAGAAAGGTGGCGTTAGAGACTTCATCCGCCCGCGAATTCACCACAATACTGTAAGTGAAAAGCTGCGACAATCCCAAGAGAGCGAGTCCGACCAGCACGACGCCCACCAGCACTTCCATCAAAGAAAATCCCTCCCGTTTCTTTTTAATCCATTTCATCTGCGTTATCCTCCCGTCTCCGATTCCACATACCTCACCGATCCTCCGGCAAAAACACTGAGAATCCGCAAATCCGGCTTATTTTTCTGGAATAACTTAGGGCTTTGAAGCGTAATGCTGTTCATGGTAGGGTCAAAATCCACCACGACTCCCATTGGGGAAAAAGTCAGTTTGTCGGCAGGCAAATTCAAGGTGACGTTAAATTGAGCCGGAACGGTTTTAAACACAAGTCCCGGAACCCTTTCCCAAGTCGCAGAGTCAATCCGCCTTTCAATGGTATACATCCAGAGATTGTCCTGCATGAAGAAACGCACCCGGTGAAACAACTTTTCCTTAACCGCCTGGAATTTAGCGGTCTGCATAGATGTTAAAACCTCCCGGGCGGAATTCTCCAGATTGCGCGTTTCCAAGGAATTATTGATGCTGGGATAGATAGCCAAGGATATAACCCCTAAAAGGGCCACCACAACCAGCACTTCTATAAGGGTAAACCCCTGCCTTTTTTGGTTTGATATGTCTCTCATAGATATTTCGCCTTTTTGTTGATCGTGGTTTCGACCTACCCTTTGAGAAATTTCATGCCGGAAAACCATCACGAAGCAAATTTCCCTGTATATCTTATTTCTCTATACATACTATGATAGTAAAACCGCACATCGTCAATAGTAAAACGGGGTGAATCACAGGGGGATTTTCACGCGGCTTCCGTCATCGCATTGCGGCAAATGACTCATCGCATAAGGCTAACCCCCATTAAGCGTCTCCAATTCATTCATCAATGTAAATAACCACCCCTTAAAAGTCAAGCAGCGGATATTGAATTTTCCCCCTACTTATGGTATTGGTTTATCCATGTTTGACAAAAGAAAAACAGTCTTCCGGGTTATCCTGTTTATATTCCTGTTTGCTTTGGGTGCTGCGCTTTTTCTCAACATCCGGGGACTGCAGCAGAACTTTCTTTTTGCGGACGAAGCAACGTATTACATGCTGACCCAAAGCCTCGCCCAGGACGGAGATATTGAGTATACCCGGAAAGATCTCATTCGCTACTACCAATCCTTTGACGCCGGGCCTTTGGGTCTATTTCTTAAAAAAGGCAAAGACGGAAAAATCTATTTCGCCAAATCCTTCGCCCACTCCTTATTC
>CAYRTV010000053.1:0-11409 GCA_964427225.1 uncultured Eubacteriales bacterium | reverse complement strand
CTATTTCAATTATGATATAGAAGAGACTTATGAGGCCGGCATTTCTTTGACCGGGAGTGAAGTCAAGGCAGTCCGGAAAGGACGCGTTTCCCTTAAAGAGAGTTATGCGGACTTGCGGGATGGAGAAATTTATCTGATCGGTTGTCATATCAGCCAGTATGAACCTGCCAGCCGGCTCAATCATGAGCCGACTAGGGATAGAAAGCTGCTGATGCACCGGCGGGAGATTAAGCGTTTAACCGGCAAGATCAAAGAGCGGGGATTCACTTTAGTCCCGACAAAATTATTTATAACCGGCCGGGGCTGGATCAAGGTGGAAGTGGCCCTGGCTAAAGGAAAGAAAATTCATCAAAAGCGGGAAGCGATCCGGGAACGGGACCGCGAACGGGATATGCAGGCGGAATTGAAACGCTACCGCCGGTAAGGGACCTGCCGCCGCAGCACGCTGCCTTTTCTCACAGATCTCCTGCTGTGCAATCCCCAGCTTGAAAATTAGATTAAGGATGAGTATCTTATGGTAAGTTTAAAATGGTCTGAGCAGGCCTTTCCAGGTATAATAAACAGTGGATGAGGAGAAATGAATATGGCCAATGTGAATACCAAGAAAAAGATTATTGGCATTTTAACCGGGGGCGGTGATGTCCCGGGTTTAAATCCCGCTATCCGGGCAATCACTATTCGTGCTATACGGGAGGGATACCAGGTGATCGGTATCCGCCGGGGCTGGGCCGGATTGGTTGATATGCAAAGAGAAAATGCACATGATAACCAGCATCAATATCAGGTTCTTTCCGAGGAGCTGGCAAATAAAGTCGGCCGGACCGGAGGAACTTTCCTGCACACTTCCCGCACCAGGCCGAGTCATATACCGAAAATAAATGTCCCCCGGCATTTAAAAGACACATACGATCAGGATATCAATGATCTCACTCCTGAAGTCATGAAAAATTTGGATTATCTGGGAGTTGATTATCTTATTCCGGTCGGCGGGGATGACACTTTAAGCTATGCCGCCCGCCTGCATAAAGAAGGGGTTAAAGTTATCGGAGTCCCCAAAACGATGGATAATGACGTTCCCGGAACAGATTATTGTATAGGATTCAGCACGTGTGTGACCCGGATTATCAGCCTGACGCATTCCCTTCGCACTACCGCCGGCTCACATGAACGGTTTCTTGTCATTGAAGTGTTCGGGCGTTATGCCGGATATACCGCTCTGATTCCGACCATGGCCGGAGCCGCCAACCGGTGCGTCATTCCCGAATATAAATTCAATATTGAAAAGCTCTGCGAACTTCTTTCGCAGGACCGCAGCACCAACCCCAGCCGGTATTCCGTGGTTCTGGTGTCGGAAGGGGCGGTATTTGAAGGCGGAGAGATGGTATTTGAGAGCGATGAACAGGACATGTTCGGGCATAAAAAATTGGGGGGAATCGGCGACTTGATCTCCAACCAGTTGAGAGAGCTTTCTCCCAAGTTTAATCATGGCCGGCGTATTAACGTGATCGACCAGCGCTTGAGCTATCTGGTCCGGTGCGGTGATCCGGATGCCATTGATTCCATTGTACCGATGGCTTTTGGGAATTTGGCGCTGGATCTGATTTTGGATGGTGTCTCCGGCCGGATGGTTTCTTTGCGCAACGGACAATATGACAATGTGCCGATCGAAGTGGTGACCAGCACCAAGAAAGTTGTGGACGTGGCCAAATACTATAACACCGACCGCCTGCGGCCCTATTATAAAAGCTTCAATTATAAACCGCTGTTTATCATGACCAGCGACTATTGATCGAATTTCACCGCATCTGCACGCTTCGCGGCCTCAGGTCCCGCGGGATGCAAACTCCACTGCCAGGCGGAGGGCTTGCTCCATACTTTCCGGGTCGGCCTGTCCGGAACCGGCAATATCAAAAGCGGTACCATGGTCGGGTGATGTTCTGATAAAGGGAAGGCCTAAGGTGACGTTGACTCCCGATTCAAAAGCGACCAGCTTGAATGCCGCCAGGCCTTGATCATGATACAGAGAAATCACAATGATATCCGGTTTATCCAGAGCCTGCCGGCAGACTGTATCCGGAGGAGAGGGGCCGCTGATATCCATCCCGGCTTTTTGCGCCGCCTCCATCGCGGGAATGATTTCTTCGATTTCTTCCCGGCCCAGCATGCCATGTTCTCCCGCGTGAGGGTTAAGGCCGGCCAGGACAAACCTGTAGTCTCCTATCTTGTCTATGCTCTTTTCTAGTTCTAATAAAAATGCAGTTAGAGCCTGACGGCGAACTTTCTTAATCGCGTCTTGAAGCGGAAGATGGTGCGTGAACAAAGCCACATTCAGCCGGGGAGAAAAAAACGACATTATGGCCCGAGGATATTTCCGGTTGAAATAAGCGGTATGTCCGGGATGAGACAATCCGGCCATTTTCCAGGATTCTTTGGAAATAGGCGCGGTCACCAGAGCCTGAATTGTTCCGGCTTCAGCCAATTGGACTCCGGCTTCGAAGCAGGAAAAAGAAAGCCGGCCGTTGTCCGGATAAGACCGGCTCCGGTGTTGAAGTTTGAAACCTGGGGACACAGCCAGGAGGGAATGCCGGGGAAGCGGGCTCGTTGACCTTTGATCATATTCAGAAAAGGAAAGGTCAAGGTGCAGGCGGTTTTTTTCTGAATGGATAAAAGCAGGAGGCCCGAGCACTATAAAACGGGCATCAGGAAGATTCCTGAGCCGGGATAAAGCTTTAAGAGTAACCTCCACGCCGATTCCGCCGGGATCGCCAATTGATATTCCAACAACCGGATCCATTTTTGTCTTGACCGTAAAGCAGGGGCTATTTATTTCCGTCTTTTGGATCTTTCTTTTTTCTCGGGGAGCTCCCTTTATGCATATATTTGATGCTGCTTTTATAAACCAAAAGATTAGGGGCACCTTGCCGGTTTAGTTTCAGGCAGTAGCGGTCATACCATTCAATATGGCCTTCCAATTTTTCTCCATCCAGACAAACAATGACCATGGGTGTTTTTTTGTTCATTTGCTTTAGGTAATAATAGTTCTCTGCATGGGTTTCGAAATCAGGATGAGACTTTTTTTTGGCATCACGGCTGGATTTTTCTTTGAAATCAGAAAAATTGGGGCGAATAAGTTTTCTATTCATCCATTTTTCTCCAAGGGGCTTTTTGCTATTGCGGCAGATTTACACTTGCACCAATTATAACATTCCAGCGCCTTGATTACAATGCTGCGCAGGCAATTAATTCGAAAATGACCCGCAAGGGCGGTCCTGAGCGATCTGGAATGATTTGAATATGATTTTGCAATTGGTCCACCTGGACGTCGGCAGCCCCTTCCAGGGAGGCCAGCAGCTTTCTGATTTCGGTCGATTTCTCTTCCAGAATGTCAAAATTTTCGCCGTACAGCTTAACCGCGAGCTGCGCCTTTACTCCGGAAATAAGCTCGTCCAGATTATGGGCGATCGGCTGAGTAATGTTCAGCGTCACCCCGGGATAATCACCCAAACGGTGTTCGACCTCGCGCGTGATGTCATTTTTATTCCCAAAGTTTTTCCATTGCCTTTCCGGTTTCAGGTCCAGCAGCATTTGGGCTTCATTGACAAAATGAGCATGGCCGCCGACTTCTCCCCGCCCTATCCGGGTTAAAACACCGGTGATTTCCGGAACGGCCAGCAGATCTTTTTCCATGTCCGAAGCAGTGGAAAAACATTTTTTTACAAGGGCCGCCTGATTGTAAAAGGAGACAATCCGGACTCCCGGAGGAAGGGACCGGTTGATTTCCTCCATTCGGATTTCCAGGTCATTGATAACCCGGGCGTTATTGCTGCCGAATAGCTTAAGCACCTGTCCCACTACTTTTTCCCCTTCGCCGTTAACCAGGACCGCACCTCTTTTTATGGCCGGCAGGATTTCCACGCGTGCCACATCCTTAAGATAAAGCGGGGTTCCCCCTTTTTCTGAAACGAGAATGTTTTCCAAGTGGTTGATGGATTTGATCAATCCGATGCTGCGGACGATATATTCCTGCTTGCCTTTGGTGATGAAACTGGCTCCGATATTTTGGTTGTTCTGTTTGACCCGGTTAGCTATATCGGAAATCGTCAAGCCGAATTTTAACAGCGATTGAGGATCGATGAGGATTTGATATTGTTTAATATCTCCTCCCATGCTTAAAACCTGAGAAACCTGGGGCACGGCTTTCAATTCAAATTTAACCAGCCAATCCTGAAGGATCCGAAGCTCCATCGCGGAGTAGCCGTCTCCCTCCAAATAATAGAGATACACCATGCCCAGGCCGGTGGCAATGGGACCCAGGACTGGATTTTTTGCCTGTTCCGGAATTTGATCCCGGACTTCCAGCAGGCGCTGCGAAACCAGCTCACGTGCCCAATAAATATCGGTTCCCTGTTCAAAATAAACGGTGACCATGGAAAGCGCGAAGGTGGAAAATGAACGGATCATTTCTGTTTTCGGCAGGCCGAACATGGATGATTCAATGGGATAGGAAATCAGGCGTTCCACTTCTTCCGGTGCCATTCCGTGGGCCTCAGTATAAATCTGGACGAGAGGGGGAGACGGATCCGGGAAAACATCTATGGTCAGATTTTGGTAAGCCATGATACCCAGCCCCGCGATGATGCCGGCGGCCAGCACGAGGAAAATTCTTTGTTTAATTGAAAAGCGAATGATTGATTCAATCATTTCAAATCCATTTAATGAGCATGGGCATGTCCGATTGTTCCCTTGGTCAACTCTGATTTTAGCGTGAAAGCTCCTTCATGCACGATACGCTCTCCGGGTTGAATCCCGGCGCGGATGGCTGTCCATCCGTTGATGCCGTCTTTTATGTCAACCCGGCGGATATTGAAAACATCAGGGGCGGTTTGGACGAATACGATTTTGCTTCCTTCCAGGCTCTGCACAGCGGCTTCAGGAACGGCTAGCTGCTTTTCAGCAACCGGGCTGCGGATGCGGCCTTGAACACACATATTGGGTTTCAGCTTTAATTCAGGATTTCTCACTTCCACCCGGACAGTGATTGTCCGGATTTGCTCATCGATCACGTCGCTGATATAAGTGATCTGTCCGGAAAAAGTGTCCTCTCCGTATACGGTGGTTTGAATTTTCACATCCTCATCCAAATGCAGATAAGGCAGATCTTTTTCGTAGGCATCCAGCTGAACCCATAAGCGGTTCATATCCGTTACCCGGAAAAGGGTTTTTTCAGGTTTAATATGCTCACCTATGACAACATCCCGGAAAACCACGGTACCGGAAAGGGGAGATGCGATGGAGAGAAAAGGATCGGCCACCTCGCATTTATATGGCTGTGATTCCATGGCCTCGCATTTACTGATGAGCTTTTCGATATAAGCGTGATCAATGCCGTATGAATGCAGGGCGGAACCCAATGCGCCGTATTTGGTGGACGCCTGCTGAAAAGCGGCCTCCCGGCGCTGAAATTCTTTTTCACCGATCGCTTTTTCATACAGCAGCATTTTCGCACGTTCATACTCTTGCCGGCTGAGGAGATAAGCGGAGCGGGCTTCCAGAAAAGCGGCCTGAGCTTGCGCAAATTCAGGAGAATTGATCACGGCAAGGGCTGTCCCTGCATGAACACGGGATCCCAGGTCCGTTTTCACTTGGGTGACTTTGCCCTCTACGTAAGAGGAAATATCAGCCGTCCGGTTCTGATTTAAAACCACCACCCCTGGTAATTGAATCTGGGCCCGCAAATCCTGTAATTCAACCACAGAGGTATCGATTTTCCATTCCTTTTGTTTTTCCGGAGATATGCGGATGGCCTCGGCCCCGGGTTCATGTTCGTGGCCCCTTGTGTGCCCGCTTTCTTCTCCGGCGTGCTGATGGTTTTCAGCCTGATGATTCATCCCATGGGTTTCACCGGCTTCCTGTCCGCAGCCGGCAATAAAAACCAAGGTTGGTATTATGATAAAGATAATCCATTTATTCATGAGATTTTTTCTCCCGCCGCCATCTCCAGTCCGGCTTTTTCCAGGCTCCAAGTGAACAAAGCCCGGAAATAATCTTTTTGAATCTGCAGGAATGTTCTTTGTGAATCCAGATAATCGATCAGCGAGGTCTCCCCTTGTCGGTAGCTGAAACGGGCAATTCTCTCACTTTCTTCGGCCGGTTTCAGCAATCCTTCTTGAAAAAGCCGCAGCGTCTTTTCAGCCAGGCGGAGCCGGGCATGCCGGTTTTTAATATCCGCATTCATTTCGATCTCCAAATAATCAAGCTCCTGCTGCTGAGATTCCAGCTTCCAGCGGCTGCGGGCGATGTCCCCTGAATGGAAATTCCATAAGGGGATATTGAGGGAAATGCCTATGCCTTCGTTTTGCCCGTGTAAATCTTTTCGTGAAAATGCAGACAGTTCAAAATCGGGCAGGCGCTGCCCGCGGTTGAAATTCCAAAGATGTTTTGCCTGCTCCACTTCTTTTTCTTTTCTTTTTATTCCGGGAATGACATTCTTCCGCCGGCCACTCAGATTCAGCCGCCTGGATCCGGTAATGCCGCTTAAAAGGATTTTCCAGCGGCTGGCTCAATAACAACCCTTGTGTTGTCCGGTTTATGGTTCCTTCATAGTTTTCCGCATCTCCGATTTCATAACCGAGCCGGGGATTGGGATAAGCCCGGCTCTGTCGCCAGGCGGCTTTTTCAGCGTCCACCCGGCTTTTAACGGCGGCAATCCGTGGATTGCGGCTGATGCCGATATCCAGAATCTCCCGCAGGGAATATTCAAGCTGGATTTGACCATGAAGGGAGATCAGGGAAGCGGCAGTCATGAGCAATACCGGAAAAGCTCTTTTTATCATGATTCTTTTTATCTTTTAAATACAGGTATTGTCCCGGTTTCGCAAAAAAATATTAACCTGGACGGTTTGGCTAGATGCGCCACCAGTAGGAAAATTTTACAAAATAATATTGGCTTTCCTCCCGGAAAATGCCCAAATCATCTTGAATCTGGCTGGTGTCCATGCCGACGTAGAAGACTGTCCCCGGCCGGTATTCATAGCTGAGGAGAATGCTGCCGTAAAAATCACTGTAATAGTCGTTATAATCGGTGATCAGCCGCAGGGAGAGGGAACGGGACAGTTGATAATTAATACGCTGGCTGAGGATATTGATGCGGTATATCTGGGCGCCGCCTTTTTCATCGTAGAAGGTGTTATTATTGAAATTATAAAAAATACGGAGATTGGTTAACGGCTTGAAAGTGGCCCGGAATCCATAAGAAACCAGATAGCCGAGATAAGGATTTTCATCGTAATAAATACCGTCACCCATAGAGAAGGACAGGTTGCCGGAAAACCAGGCCAAGGGGTCAGAATTCAGATGCACCCGCAGGTTTTGTTTGTTAAAATCAATGCCTTCATACCGCTCCAATTCAGAAGTGAATTGACCGAAAAGGAAAGATCCCCGCCAGCCGCTGATAAATCCGCCGATCTGAAGCTCTTCATCCGTTAAAGTATTGTTGAAATCATAAGCCCGGCGATACTCAATAGAGGGCCGGATATCTACGATGATATCGTTTTGGGGGAGAAAATTATATCCGAACCGGGTCCGGAAAGATTTCATGTCTTTTCTCCGCAGGAAACCTAGAGAAGCTTCAAAATCCTCCGGCAGGTGGGTGTAATCAGCGGATATATTCCAGTGCCGGGATTGACGGCTGAGATTGAAGTTCATCGCCGGCACCCAGCCGGTGTTTTTTCCGGCAACCCGGCTTTCGGAGCCTGCGACTTGAAAGGAAAAACGGGTATTATCTCCGAATTTAAAGTGGCCGTCCACTCCGCCCACCCGGTTATGATTTTTGGTGATATTGTTCCATCCGTTTCCGGTCTCCTTGTCGGTGAGGACAAATCCCAGATAGGATTCCGAATACAGGTCCTGTTTGACCCGGAATATATTGATCAGTCCCCGGTTATTTTCCTGCGGGGACTCAATATCGCCATCGGCGGGAATATTGATATAAGTAGGGGTTTCGTCGTACGCACTCATGAATCCCAGGGAGGTTTTTCCGGTCTTTCCGGTTAATTTGGTCCCGAACGCGGGATTAACGATGCTGCGGGTGTATATTAATTCAATCGGGGTATCGAAAATATCCCGGCCTTCCAGAAAGAAGGGGCGTTTTTCCGGGAAATAAAGAGGATATCTTTGATTCACATCGACCTTGGGCATATCCGCCTCGATCTGGCTGAAATCCGGATTGACGGTCAGATCTGCCGTCAGGTCGGAGGTGATGCCGTATTTGAGGTTAAGGCTGGGTTGGGGATTGAACTTTTCACCTGCGGATTGAATTCCGGTCAAAACGGGCATGACCTCAAAGTTGCGGCCCTTATCAAGCGGGCCCTCGATTTTCAAAGTTCCGGCCTGGATCAGAAGACCGTTGATATCCCGGGAGCGGGGAGCCCAATAGATATCTTCGTTTTTGCGTCGGATACTTCGGCGTAACTGGAGACCCCAGGTCTGCTGACGGGCATTGGGAAAGCGCAGGCTTTTAAAAGGAATTTGAATTTCGACGGAGTATCCCTGAGCGTCTATTTTGGCGTCAGTCAGAAAAAACGTGTCCCAGGAGGTGTCAATCCTGTCAAAGCCCTCTCCGCGCCGGCGCCGGGTTTCCGTATAGACGCCGTCGGACTGAACGCCGCAGGGATTGACCTGGAAAACAAAGGCCCTTTTTTTATCATTAAACGTATCCAGATAGACCGAAATTTCATCATCGCCTATGACTTCGTCCCGTTTGGTCAAGCAAGCCCGAATGGCTCCTGGATTGGAATCAAAGGCCTGGACACCAATATAAAGATTCTCACTGTCGTAACCGATATAGGCTATGGTTTTTTCCGAGGGCGGCCCGCCTTCCACCGGTTCATATTGCGTGAACTGGTTCAGCACCGCCGCCTCGTTCCAAAAGGGGTCATCCAAAGCCCCGTCAATTTTAGGAGGCGGAGAATTCTCCTTGGCTTCAACCACATAATTGGCGGCGGCGGCTGTATCCGGCATAGAGAGAGTGAGAAAGAGGAAGCCGGCCAAAATCATTTGTAACTTTTCCATGTTCAATAGTCTTTGGGAATAACCCAGTTTATTCACTTTTGCTGAAACATAAATGCATGGCTGTTTAGGCCTGAACAACACGGGTTATCTGATATATTAAATTTCAATAACGAATAAGTTTCTATATTAATATGTTTCCCCAAAAATGTCTACTTGCCGTACATCTGATTCATGCTGATGTCATGCGCGCTTAAATTGGTCCCGATATCACGATAGAGCTGAGCCAGAGAAAGCTTGTAATCAATGATCGCCCTCAATTCACTGCTGCGGGCGTTCGCCAGGTCGGTCTGGTATTGCAGAACCAGGAAATTTGTAGATAAGCCCACTTTGAGTTTTTCTTCTTCCGCTGCCAATTGCTTTTCAGCGAATTCCCGGGCGGTTTGGTAGGCCTGAATCCGCTTGTAATTGCTTTCCACATTGCGTACAGCGATTTTTATATCCCGGAATATCTGCTGCTGCTGGTTTTCAATCTGCATACGGGCTTGTTCCAGATTGACTTGGGCTTGAGCCAATTGAGCCCGGGAGAAAACATCATTAAGCGGCAGGTTCATGGTCAATCCCAAGGTCCAATTTTTATACTTGAAGCCGAGAGCATCCTGCAGAGAATTGCTGAATCCCCCGGGAATACGGTCTACAACTTCTCCGGTAAGAGGATTGTTATTGCGATAGACCAGCTGGTCTCCGGAAACCCCGGGACTGGAATATTGCGCGTTCAAGCTTAAGTCGGGCAGCATCTGGTTTTTGGCAAAAGTAAGATCCAGCTCTGTGTTTTGAAGACTGATCCGGCTGGCATTGAGATCCGGTCTTTTATCCATGGCTGTGGCCAAAGCGGATTCCAGAGAAATGTCCGTGGGATCGTAATCGGGTTCATCGGAAGGAATCAACTGGATCAATTCCGTCTGCGGGTTTTCAGCCTGCAGATTCAGCAGGGTTTTCAGCCTGTCTTCCTGGTTTTTCACTTGGGTTTCTGCCGCTAGAATATCCGCTTCACGCTGGGCCACGGAGGTTTGGGCGTTGATAACCTCCATCGGAGCCATGGTGCCGACTTCAACCGCCCGGCGGTTTTTTTCCAAGAGCTGCTGCGCCTGCTTCAGAGACTGTTTTTTTACTTCCAGATCCTGGATGTAATAGACCAGATTCCAGTAGATGTCTTCAACCTGATAGATTAAGTCTTGGACGGATTTTTTAAATTGTTCTTCGGTTGCGGCGAGGCTGTTCCCCGCGATCAGAATTTCCCGCCGCCCCATCTTAAGGCCGAAATTCTGCAGCAAGGGCTGTTGGAAACTGAAACTCAAGTCAGCGCCATAGCGGGGGTTGATGGTCTGAAAATTACGGTTGGTATCGTACTTATAGCTGGTCAACTGAGCGGCTAAATTTCCACCTGTGGGAAGCTGTTGGGTTATGGAAAAATCATAATTTGTACTCTGGGTTGAAACCGTATCATCCCGTGCGTCTAAAAATGAAAAGGATGCGGAATTCTGTTCTCTGCGGCTGAAGCCCATGGATAGGGTAGGGATGAATTTCTCCCGGGCCTGATTGACCGAGATAGCCGACAGCTCCGGGCTAAGGATCTCGATCTGAATGCCAAGATTATTTTTGAGGGCTTTTAAAATACTGTTTTCCAAGGACAGCGTCATCTCTTCCTGGGCGGACAAAGGGGCCAGGGTGAGAATAAGAAGAAATAAAGCAGCTATGCATTTACGGTTTATCATGTGAACCTCCAAATTGAAATCATAAGAGTTACTATTTATCTATACGTTTGGTTTCCTAAATTGTTATCATTTAACCTGACCGCGGTCCTTTATTGCGTCTTTCTTTTTCTCTTCGGTCCCATTCCTCCCGCCGCAGCTTGCGATAGGTCTCAACCATGTCATCAAATTGTTTTTTTTGCTCATCATTGTTCAGCACCTGCCGGATGTCTTCCAGAAGCCGGCTGCGGAGAGAGCTGAACCTTTTGTGGATTTCTCTCTGCAGTTCTTTTAAGCGGCTTTCATTTTGTTCAAAAACATTTTTAATCGCTTTCTGCTGGGCTTCACTCAACTGCAGGGTCTCGGCCATTTCCTCAAGAGTAGGAAAGTGAATCCGGCTGCGCCGGTCGCGGTCTTTGCGTGTTTCCGTATCCAGAAGATTGCGTTCCAGCAGGATACCTCCAAGCAGGCCGACTATAAACACCAAAATAAATGACATGACGATCCAAAATTTATATGCATTTTTCATGGAAAAGGTCTCCTGAGGCCGGGATATTCACTCCAAGCCGTAAAAAGGATTCTCATATTGGCTGATTCCGCCCCTAATTCTTCTTCCAGTAACGCCCGGGTTTCTTCAAATGGATTCTGGTTA
>CAYRTV010000052.1:0-11552 GCA_964427225.1 uncultured Eubacteriales bacterium | reverse complement strand
TCGTTGGTTTCAAGGATTGAAGCCAGGGCGGATAAAAATTTAGCCCCCTGATCATGGACTTGATCCGTGGGCCCGAAACAGCCTCGGCACGGCATATTTCCGATGATGCACCTTTCTCCGCAGCCGGTCCGGGTCGCCGGCCCCATGCAGACGATCCCTTGTGCCAGAAAACATTCTTCCGGATCTATTTCCACTTCAGACGGTCGTTTGATTTCCTTGATCATCAGTTTATCCGGTTTGGAATCATTGCGCTCACAGTCTTCGCACAAAGATTTGTTGGGAGAAAGCACTGCGCCCTTGGGAGGAAGTTTTCCTTCCAGAATCGCGTTGACGGCATTAAGAATCAGATCTTTGGGGGGGGCGCAGCCGGGAAGATAATAATCCACGTCGATGACCTGGTCAAGGGTATAGACGGTATCATAAAAGCTGGGGAGTTCCAGTTCTTTGCCGTCCAGGTCATACTTTTCCAGGGGAACGACTTTATCCGGGTTATCGGTCGATGGGGACTTATGATAGGCATAATCAAATATAGTGTTTTTATTCCAAAAATTTCCTAAACCCGGTATTCCCCCCAGATGAGAACAACTTCCGAAGGCCACAACCAAACCTGATTTTTGCCTGAGAAGTTTAACCATTTCTTCCTGCTCAGACAACCTGACTGCACCGTTGATGAAGCTGACGGCAATGGAGCCGTCCTCCATGGCTTCGACATCCTTGCGTTTAAAATCCAGGGCGACTGGCCAGAAAACGATGTCAACGGCCGCCGTGACTTTCAGGATATCCTCTGCAAGATCGACAACAGCCTCTTCACATCCTCCACACGATGCGCACCAATAAAACGCAACCTTGGGCTTATCATTGCTCATTTTTTGCCTCCATTGAAACTTAGTGGACCTAGTTTTTTGATTGTTTCGGTGAATTCATTGCACACGCTTTGAAATTTCTTTCCCTCAGCTGCTGAGACCCATTCCAAACGAAACCTCTCTTCCTCAATCCCTAACTGCTCCAGCATTCGGGATAAAAGACGATGCCTTCGAAGGGCTTTATAATTGCCCTCCTGATAATGGCAGTCCCCGGGATGACATCCGGAAATCAAAACTCCGTCAGCTCCTTCTTTAAAGGCTTTCAGAACAAACTGAGGATCTACGCGTCCGCTGCACATCACACGGATGACGCGGACATTGGGAGCATAACTCATACGGGCGGTACCGGCCAAGTCGGCACCGGTATACGAACACCAGTTGCACAAAAATCCGATCAATCTGGGTTCAAAGGACTCATTACTCATAACCGGCCTCCTAATTTATACGGCTTTTCTTCGCAGAGGGGATGAAAACCTAATATTATAGTGAAAAGTTTTAAAATTTAAAAGGGTATTCTGAATCTAAACCCTCTACTCGATGAAAATCCCTTCAATTTCAGCGAAAATCTGGTTGTCTCTGAAATGCAGTTGCTGAGAAGCGCCCGACGGACAGGCTGAAACGCAGGTTCCGCATCCTTTGCATAGTGCATCATTTATTTCCGAAATTCCTTTTTCCCCATTATACTCAATAGCGGTAAAAGGGCAAAGACTTATGCATAAACGGCAGCCGGAGCACAAGTCTTCGTCAATGGATGCGGTAACCGGTTCCAGTTCGAAGCTGGCCCGGTCTGCCAGCGCCAGGGCTTCTGATGCGGCTGCTCCCGCTTGAGCTACGGTATCCGGGATATCCTTGGGAGATTGACATGTGCCGGCTAAGAAGATTCCGTCTGAAAAAGTGGAAGAAGGCGCCAGTTTGGGATGGCGTTCCAGGAAAAAAGTATCCTGGCTGCAGGAAATATTGAAAATCTTCGCAATCTGATTCTGATCGATCCCGGGCTCCAGTCCGGTGGCGAGAATCACCATGTCGACCGGAATCCGGCGCATAGTCCCGACTAAAGTGTCTTCCACCCTGATCACCAGCTTATCCTTTTCCTTTTCGCTCATAGTCAAATCGGTGATTTCGGAAACCCGTCCCCGGATGAATTGGGTGCCCTCTTCCAGCAGGCGGTGATAAAATTCTTCATAGCCTTTGCCGAAACAGCGCATGTCAATGTAAAAATCATAGATCCGGGCATTGGTTTTTTCCTTCAGCAGATGGGCGAATTTAAGCGAATACATACAGCAGACCCGCGAACAGTATTCGTTGTAATTTTCATCCCGGGAGCCAACGCAATGGACAATCCCCACGGATTCCGGTTCTTCACCATTGGCCAGCAGTATTTTCCCCCCGGTATCGCTGGAGGCATTGACAAGTTTCTCAAATTCCAGGGCGGTGAGGATATTGGGAAAACGGCCATAGCCGTATGCGGGAATTCTTTTCGGATCAAAAGATTTAAAACCGGAAGCCAGAATAATGGATCCCACTTCCAATTCGATTTCCCGGTCTTCCTCTTCATGATTGATGGCCTCTTTTTCACAGATTTTCTCACAGAGTTGACAGCCGCCCGTTTTAAAATGAATGCAGGCATCCTCGTCGATAAACGGCACCATGGGAACGGATTGGCGGATGGGTATTCTCACTGCCGTGGAGGGTCCCAAGTCCAGTTCGCTGTGAATGATCTTGCGTCCATGCAGGTCTTCTACTGTGATGGCTTCGGTAGGGCAAAAATAGGCGCAGGCGCCGCATCCGATACAGTCCTCGGATTCTTCTCCGAACGGAGGAGCGACCTTCCGGTCTGAGCCCCTTTCCATAAAACTGATGGCGTTTGCACCCACCACTTCTTCACAAGTCCGGACGCAGAGACCGCACAAAATGCACTTTTCTTCCGGATCTTTAACAGGAAACCTGGAATGATCGATACCCAGGTCTTTGGCGATATCTTTGAGTGGTTCCGCGGCTGGGGCTTGAGCCATCAGCATTTCTACATTCATTTTTCTGGCGCGCATTGCCCGCTCGGAATCGGTGCGGATTTCCATGCCCTCCCGCACCGGAGTATTGCAGGATGTCACAATCCTGGATTCATCACCCTGAACGACTTCAACCACACACACCCGGCAGGCTGCATAGGGCTCCAGCAAGGGGTGATAGCAGAGAGAGGGGATGTGGATTTCCTGCTGCTCGGCAGCCTGCAGGATTGTGGTTCCTTTTTCGGCTTGCACTTTTCTTCCATCTATTATTAGGTTAACCATATTCATTCTCCTCCTTATTCCACTTTGACGGCGCCGAAGCGGCATACGTCGTAACAAACGCCGCACTTAATACATTTGTCCTGAATAATTTTATGGGGGGATTTCGGATCCCCGGTAATGGCTTCCACTGTGCAGTTCTTCCGGCACAGGTCGCAGCCATGTCCGACCTCCTCACATACTTCAGCATCGATGAAATATGTGTTTAAGGGCCGGCAGACATGAGCGGGGCATTTTTTATCCTGAATATGGGCTTCGTATTCGTCCCGGAAATAACGCAGAGTGGTCAGGACCGGATTGGGTGCGGTTTTACCCAATCCGCACAGGGCGGAATCCTTGATGGAAGCCGCCAGGTCTTCTAAAAGCTGCAGGTCTTCTTCGGTTCCGTCGCCCTTGGTTATCCGGACCAAGGTCTCGTACATGGCTTTGGTTCCCTCCCGGCAGGGGGTGCATTTGCCGCATGACTCGTCCTGAGTAAAAGAGAGAAAGTACTTGGCGACATCTACCATGCAGGTGTCTTCGTCCATAACCACCATTCCGCCGGAACCCATCATAGAACCGGCTTCAGTCAGGCTTTCAAAGTCTATGGGCAAATCCATTTCCTCCTTGGGTATGCAACCGCCGGAAGGGCCGCCGGTTTGGACGGCCTTGAATTTTTTTCCGTCCGGAATGCCGCCGCCGATATCTTCTATGATTTCACGCAGTGTGATTCCCATGGGAACTTCCACCAAGCCGGTGTTATTGATTTTCCCGACCAAAGAAAACACTTTCGTGCCTTTGCTGGTCTCAGTTCCAATGGAGCTGTACCAGTCCGCGCCGCGGTTGATGATAACCGGGACATTGGCCCATGTCTCCACATTGTTGATGCAGGTGGGATGTCCCCATAATCCTTTTTCAGCAGGATACGGAGGCCGCGGACGGGGTTCTCCCAGGCGGCCTTCTATGGAAGACATCAAAGCGGTTTCTTCTCCGCAGACAAAGGCGCCGGCCCCTCTGGAAACTTTGATGTCAAAATCGAATCCGGTCCCCAGAATATCCTCTCCCAGAAGTCCGTACTCCCGGGCGTTTTCCAGGGCCGAACCCAGCCGGTCGACCGCCAGCGGATACTCATTCCGGACATATACAAAGCCCAGGCCGGCGCCGATGGCTTTGCCTCCGATAACCATGCCCTCTATGACGGCATGGGGATCGGCTTCGAGAATACTCCGGTCCATAAAAGCACCCGGATCGCCTTCGTCTCCGTTACATACAATATATTTCTCTGAACCATCGGCCCCATTGGTGTTGCTGACAACCTCCCATTTGAGGCCGGTGGGAAAACCGCCGCCGCCCCGGCCCCGGAGACCGGACTTTTTGATTTCCCGGATAATATCTTCCGGCTGCATCTCAGTCAAGGCGCGGGCCATGGCTTTATACCCGTCACGGGCGATATACTCATCGATTTTTTCCGGATCGATCAGGCCCCGGTTGCGGAGTGCGATCAAGACTTGTTTTTTGAAGAAATTAATATCATTTAATTTCGGAACGGGCGCTTTTTCCTTAGGCGGAGTATACATGAGCTTTCGGACCGGACGGCCCTTGAAAAAATGCTCCTCCACCAGATGAGGAATATCTTTTAAGGTCAGGCTTTGATAAAAAATATTTCCCGGCTGAACCACCAGCAGCGGTCCTCGTTCGCAAAATCCATTGCAGCCGGTGGCAACGACAAGAACTTCATTTTCAAGGCCTTGTTTATTTATTTCTTCTTCCAAGGCCTTTTTGATTTCAAAAGAGCGGTTGGACACGCATGCGGTTCCCGCACACACCATAAGATGCAGGCGGTACGGGGTATCCGGAGTTTTGTCCTTCATTAGCGGACTCCTTTCAATGATCCGTGGATTCGCTTCCTATCCCCAGGGCATAGGTTTCAGCGATATTTCCATGCAGAACATGTTTATCGAATATTTCCTTGACTTTGGCTTCGGTCAGGTCAACGTATTTAACCGGGGCTTGACCTTGAATTTCCACAGTCACCATCGGTTCCCGGCTGCATAAACCGGCGCAGCCGGAGTTGGTGAGCAAAACATCATCCGCTCCCTTTCCTTCTTTTTCCCTCAAAAAAGCGGACATAATTTTGCGGGCACCGGCAGCGATTCCGCAGGTTCCCATGTGAACGGTGACCTTTGCCCGGTATTCGCCGTCCTGCCGGAGGTCGGTTCTCTTTTTGGTTTTTTCCCGGATTTTCTCCAGGTCTTCAAGCGTCAGTTTAGGCATAATGTCCTCCTTTTCACCGGTATTTTTTCAATACCCGGGATACCTTGGATGCGGTGATTTTGCCATGGACTTCTTCGCCCACCATCACTACCGGAGCCAACCCGCAGCAGCCCACGCATCGGACGGCATCCAGACTGAAATGACCGTCTTCAGTGGTGTCTCCGTTTTTGATATCCAGCTCCCGTTCAAAGGCTTCCAGCATCGGCTGGGCGCCGCGGACATGGCAGGCGGTTCCCATGCAGATGTGGATGGGGTGACTGCCTTTTGGTTTTAGGCTGAAAGCACTGTAAAAGGTCGCCAGGCTGAGAACCCGGCTGAGGGGAACCTGCAGTTCCCGGGAGATTCGGATCAGTGCGTCTTTAGGCAAATGACCGTATTGCTGCTGAGTGTCCTGCAGGACGGCGATCAGTGATGTGGGTGCGGGTTCGTATTTGCCGATGATGTCCATGATGGATTCCTGGCTCATTTTTTCCTCCTTAATTCATCTAAACCTTGTTGAATGTATGAATGAATAAATTTCAATACTTCCGTCGAATCGATGGGGGTTCTCTCGATTCGGGATTTTATGTCATCGGTTTTAAAAACAAACCGTTGCTCCTCATAAATGTGGATATAAATCAGATCGATCTCCGGGTGAGATGCAAGAAGGGTAGTGATGGTGGCGGGAATATCTCCCAGCGGCTGACGGTCGATGTGGCTGGCTTGAAAAGTCGCTGTAATTCTGGTTCCGTTTCCGTGGCTTGAATCAATGAAAAAGGCCCCCCCCGCCGCTTCAGCGGCTTGTGCCAGAAGAGAAATACCCAGTCCAAACCGTTTTCCTTTTTTAGTGGTAAAGAACGGATCTCCCACCCGCCGTAAAGTACGCGCATCCATTCCTTGGCCGTTGTCGCTTATTTCAAGAATTGCGAGGTCCCGGCTTGGTTTTTCATCCATTGTGATTTTCAGCTGCCCGGCATCAGCTTTGATTGAATTTTGAGCTATATCCAATATGTGCAATGATAAATCTTCCATAATAACCTCAGTGCATAATCTCTCTTCCTTTTTGCTGCCTCAGAGCCAAGGACACTTCTTGAATGCTTCCGGCCTCCATCCGGAAAACAGTGCTGGTTCTGCCGATCTCCCCGGGAAAGTGGGCATCCGAAAAACAAACAAGGGGAAATCCTGCTGGAAATCTGTTTTCCGCTTCGTTCAACGGCATTTGCGGCGATATTTCCAAGGCATCCAAACTCATATCCGGCGGAATAAATCCCAGCTGCCCGGGCAGGCTGAAGGCCTCCCGGTCGACATGGGACGCGATGACAAGTCCTCCCTGTTGATGGATTTCGGATATCAACCGTCCAATCGACAGGGACGTGGCTCCTATAAGCAGGCGCGGATTGAAACCCAAAACCTCACCCTCCGCATTGACCACCACCTGCATCCCGAAGGCCTCTGGGTCATTGTCTCCTTCCAGGTGAGTGAAAATGATTTCCTGCAGGCGCAGGGCTGGAGGAATCCGGTCAAACAAGGCCAGCAGATGCACTTCTTCCCGGCTGGTGACTTCCAAGCCCGGGAAAACGGTGAGATGGGTTTCTCGGGCCGCTTCCGCTAAGGCCGTGACGTTTTCAGCTGAATTGTGATCACAGATGCCGATGATATCCAGGTTTCGACTGCAGGCCTCCCGGACGATATTGAACGGGGACATTTTCAGCGAAGCGCACGGGGAGAGGCAGCTATGGATATGCAGGTCAGCGCGGAACTCTTTCAGCTTGATTTCTCCTTTTGAAATAATGCAAAGATTTTTCCGGAAACAGTAAAAGCGCTGTCTCCGGTCCCCAGGACCGGACGGTTTTCCTGCCGGGTTTTAGCCAGAGTGTCCTTTTCCGGCTGCCGGTTGTTGACGAGGATGACGGCGGCGTGGTTTTTCAGTCCCGCGACAGCGATAATATTGGGATGGATCTGCAGGGTAATCCACACGTCATTCTCATGACTGTTGGCCATAACATCCGACAGGAGATCGCTGGTATAAGCTCCAGTCACCGGAATGCTGCTGAATTCTTTTCCGGAGAACACTTTAAGTTTCAGCTCATCAATCAGGTCAGCTAGATTCATTTTTTTCCTTCTTCTTGGTTTGCTCTTTAATAATATCCGTCAATTCCCGGGACAGATTCTTGAATCGTTCCGGCAGCATAAAAACGCAGGCATACAGTGAAACGTCTTCCTTAACCACGTCTTCCGCAAAAGCGGAACAAGTCGGAGATCCGCAGGCGCCGCAGTCGATCTGAGGAAGATTTTCAAGCAGCTCTTCTTTTTCCTTGCGTTTTTGTATGGCGGCGGAGAGTTCATGGCTCAAAGGACGAAGGGGGCGGGGCTGCAGCTTGTTTACCTTGTAATAGAAGCCGGATTGATATCTTCGTCTGACATCATGAGCGTCGGTGCAGGCTTTGATCTTTTTCACTTCCAGCTCATCAATTAACCCGAGAATTTTATTGTAAGCGATGTATAAGTTTTCGACTGTCAGGGAGCCGCCTACACAGCCCTGATGACAGGAATACGCTTCGATAAAATCGATATGTTTCAGTTTTCCGCGTTCCATATCGTCAAATACTTTTAAGATTTCCGGAAGCGCGGAAACGGTTAGAGCATTCTTCAGCTTCAGAGTGCGGATAATGCCTCCCGCCATTGCCCAGCCCAGACCCAGCATACAGATGTTTTCCAGGGAATTATGCTCCCTTTCATCCTCGATATTTTCCATGGCGGACAGCAGCGGTCCGTAAATGTCTGAAATAGAAATCGCACCGTCTAAATAAGATTGCTCTTTTTCCGCCGGCTGCTTGATGGAAATCATTTTGGCGGGGCAAGGGGTAATGTAGAAAGATCCGATCTCCTTTTCTTTTAATCCGTACTGACGGGATTTGCGTTGTTTCACCTGCCTGCCGGCGATCTCCCGGGGAATATCCAGCGGGGTGATATGTTCAATCAGAGAAGGGTACTTGACTTGGATCAGCCGGACGACGGTCGGACACGTATTGATGATAAGGGGGCGCGGGCCTTTTTTCTCCATAAGGTATTCGTGAATGGCCAGACTGACTTCTCCGCAGCTTAAAGCGAGGTCAAAGGCGTCATCAAAGCCCAGCCGCTTTAATCCCGACATGATCTTCTTGGGCATAATTTTATGACCGAACTGGGCATAGAGTGCGGGGGATGGTATGGCGACCGTGTGACGGAACTTTGTCAATTCACCGAAGGGATCGGTGAGAGCGACAATAGCGCTTTCGGGGCAGGCGGTTATGCATTCTCCGCAGTCGATGCATTTTTCTTCATCGATGACCGCTTTTCCGCTCCTGACGCGGATAGCTTCGGTGGGGCAGACGCGCATACAGTGCATGTGCCCCCGGCAGAGTTCTTCTTCTATCCTGATAAAATGCAGATATTCCTTCATTTTTTTTCGAATTGATTTAAATAAATTGTTATATCCAGCATAGTGCCGTCCCCATGTTGCGAGGTGATTTTGAAATGGTCGGCATTCCGCTTGATATTTGGCAGGCCCATACCGGCGCCGAAACCCATCTCCCTGTGTTTATCAGTCGCGGTGGAATAACCTTCTTTCATGGCCAGCCGAATGTCGGGAATCCCCTTTCCCCGGTCTTTCACCTGCAGCCGTATGGATTGGGGCGTCAGATGAAAGTTCAAAATACCCTCATCCGCATACATGACTACGTTCATCTCCGCTTCATAAGAAGCAATGGCTGTCCGGCGAATGACCGGAGTGGAAATACCTACATCCTGCAGCATTTCTTTGATTTTTCCTGAAATTTGCCCGGCATGGCTGAAATCTTGGCCTTTGATATGGAATTGCTGTTGAAGCAAAACATTCCGGACGATCATTTATTTCCTGACAAATACCCGTTGACTCCGGGTAGATTATGCCGGCATAGTAATCCGCAGGCGCTGTACATCATCAGTTTAGTGGAAAGCAAAGGAATATCTTTTTCCTTGGCTAGCTTGATGCCTTCCTGGTCGGGACGCTTTCCCCGGACATAGACAATGGCTTTAGCTTCGATGATATCTGCAGTCCGGACGGATTGTGCATTGGTCAGGCCGGTAAGCAGCAGCAGGCCGGGTTTTCCCAATGCCAGCGCATCGCTCATCAAATCCGATCCGCCGGCGAACTCAATGTCATCATCCAGGTGGGAATCCCCCCAGATCAGTTCAGCCTGGAGAATGTCTTTTATCTCACGAAGCTTCATGGTGTCAGTGTTCTTTTTGAACAGTTTTTATGACCATATCACCCCGCTTGATGATCCGTTCCGAAGGCGTGATGCTGGTGGGACAGTTTTCCCAGCACATGCCGCAGCCATTGCAGGCTTCAACATCCACATATCGGGCTTTTTTGCGGATACGGGCTGTGAAATTTCCGACAAAGCCGGAAATTTCTTTGACTTCACTCCAGGTCAGCAGTTCAATATTGGGATGTTTACCGACCTCCGACATCTTGGGAGTCAAGATACAGGCGGAGCAATCCAGAGTCGGAAAGGTTTTATCCAGCATCGACATATGGCCTCCGATGGAGGACTGCTTTTCCACCAGGTAGACTTTCTTCCCGGAATTGGCATAGGTCAAAGCCGCATGTATTCCGGCGATGCCGCCTCCCACAATCAGTATCTCGGGCCGCACGGGAACTTCTTTTTTCATAAGCGGATCATGCAGGGCAACCCGGCGGACTGCCGCCGAGATCAATGATTTGGCTTTTTTGGTGGCGGCGTCGGGATCTTTCGTGACCCAGGAGACTTGTTCCCGGATATTGGACATTTGAAAGAAAAAGGGATTGAGTCCCCCTTCCGCGGTGGCTCCCCGGAAAGTCGGTTCGTGCATGAGCGGAGAGCAGGATGCGACCACGACCCGGTCGAGTTTGTGTTCTTTGATATTTTCCTTTATCAATTCCTGACCCGGGTCCGAACACATGAATTTGTATTCTTTGGCCACCACCACATTGTCCAATTTGGATGCGAAATCCGCAACTTTATAGACATTGACTTTATTGGCGATATTGGCGCCGCAGTGACAGATAAAAACGCCGATTCTCGGATGACCGTTATGCGACATGGGTGCCTCCTTCCTCAATTTTGTTCAGGAATGAGCGAATTGGAATGAGAGAACGGGAAAATCCCATCTCCTCTTTGGAATAACCGAACGCCAGGCCCATCAATTGACTGAAAAACAGGATGGGGGTCCTGTATTCTTCACCGAATTTTTTTCTGACCTGGTCCTGAGCGATTTCCAGATTAAAAAGGCACAGGGGACATAAAGTCACGATGGCGTCCGCTTTTTTCTTTTCCGCTTCCTTGAGCAGGATGTAATTCAGTTTTGCGCCTAAATCATCCAGGTTCGCGGTCAGTGCACCGCCGCAGCAGCGGGTTTTGGCATTGTATTCCACCGGTTCCGCTCCGACTGCGCGCATAAGGGCGTCCATGGATTCCGGATAGTCCGGATCGTCAAAATCTGAAAAAGGCCGGACGACCTGACAGCCGTAATAAGCAGCGACCCGGAGTCCGTCCAGCGGACGCTGGACTTCATTATGTATCCGGTCCAGGCCGATCTCCCGGTTGAGGATTTCCACTGGGTGTTTAACCTTGACGGTACCCTTATAATTTAAATCCACTTTTTTCATCTCGTCCAGAATCCGGGCAGCTTCGGGTGCGGCAGACATCAAAAAATCATTTGTCTTTTTTAAAGCCAGGTAGCAGGCAGCGCAAGGGGCCATAATATTTTTGCCGGCTTTTTCAGCAATGGCCAGATTGCGTCCGTTTAAGGCTGCGGCTTTGTCCGAGTCAACCGACAGGGTTGCTGTGGCTCCGCAGCAGTTCCAGTCTTCCATTTCTTCCAAATGAACGCCCAGCTTTTCAAACACCGGAAGGATGGACTCTTCGTAATGCCGGGCATTGGTTTTGACCGAACACCCGGAATAATAAATATAATCATTCATGGTTGTCCTCCTTCACGGCCTTGAGGAGTTTTTTTAATTGCTTTTTGTTCTTAATCGACTCCTTCTTAAAACCCATACGCCCGGTTTTCAGCATTCTCAACCCAAGAGGAGCCATTTTGAGAAGGCCCCACGGCTTACCCGTCTTCAAATAGAGATTGAGCATAAGCCATAATTCCGAACTGCGTC
>CAYRTV010000051.1:0-11712 GCA_964427225.1 uncultured Eubacteriales bacterium | reverse complement strand
TCCTCGCCGCAAACCGAAATCTGCGGCAATCTCGGCCCGTGAATAATCCAGGTTATCTAAAGGCATAGCTATTATTCATTTCAATTAAACGAGATGCAAGCGGAAATAACCGTCCGCCGCCCGGGATGAATAGCCGGGCGGGCGGACTTTGATAGGGAATTAGAGGATTCATTGAGCCAAAACCCCTTTGCCCGGCCTTTAAGGGTCCGGGCCGGAATCCCGGCTAATGATCAGTAAAAAAAGTAAACTATTTTCGCACCGCACTCCATTCAAGTGTACGGTTCATAAGCTGGGCTTTTCCCGACATGGAATTTCCTTCTGCGGTCCCGGTATAAGTTATCGAGATTTCGCCCCGTTGGGTGCTGCGGGCCACGCTCCACTCAATGGCATTGCCGTTGATGGTGCCTTCTCCGGTGAATTCACCCCCGCGCATTCCCGTCATGGTTACAGTGATTGCTTCTCCATCCTGCTGAATGGCCATGCTCTGGGTCATCTCTCCCCGTTGTGTCTGAAGGGTGAGCTCCCAGTCTCCGCTGACATCCGCGGCATCATGAGCAGATAGAAGCAATGACAGCACAAGGATTAGGCTGAGAAATGAGATTTTTTTCATTTTTCCTCCAAATATTGTTAGACGCAGCTTCCAGTTCTTTTCTTCCAAATTAGTTTGCAATGAGTGAAAAGCAAAAAGTAAAAAGGGAAAGGTGACAGCGGCGCTACAAAATTGTTGTAATTGCGACAATTTTGTTATGATAACAATGCCGGGGGTTGACACAAGTACCCGGCAGGAAGGAGATTCCGAAAGTTGGCATGTTATTGGCATAGTTGGGTCATGAGGTAAGAATGAAATCAGATATCAATAACCATACATTGATCCGGGTATATAAAAGAACCGGAATCTTCCTCGCCGGCATCGTCTTTTTTCTGCTGCTCGCGCCTCCGGTTTTAAGCCAGCCCCATAAATCCTTTTACCGGGCTGACCGGGAAATGGTGCTGGAAGGGACTTTGCAGCATGTGAATGCAGAGCAGCGCTACCGGGGCCGGTCGCGTTTTCTAATCATAAAAATCCGGGACAAAACCACCCAGGACATATACAATGTGGAGCTTTGTCCGGAATGGTTTTTGGACTGGGATCTGCAGCCGGGGGAGCCGGTCAAAATCACGGGTTCCCTGACCCGGAGACGGGATGATTCCCGGCACGTTATTGCCCGTCTGATCAACTATAAAGACCGCACCAGGGAACTGCGGGATAAATATGGCTTTCCCAATTGGCGGGGCGGCCGCCGCCGGCGCTGAAGGATAAAACCGGGTTGAAAAAGAGATATTTCATTTTGTTTTTTTATCTTCCTTTTTTTGGATTTATTATTCTGTTTTTTTTGTTTTCCTCTGTTAACCGCAGCCTGATCCGGGACCGGGTGGAACGCTTGGTGGAGGTACAGCTGCGGAGCCAGGCTGATATTTTAAAGGCCGATATTCTCGAAAATTTGGAAAAAGGGCGGCCTGCCCGGGATATATTCACACAATACGACTACGCGGAGACGATTCATTTCATGGCGCTTTTGGATAATGAAATGGCTCCGCTGGATTGGAGGACTCGGTTTGAAGGCTATCTTCCGCTGGCTTCACAGCAGGATAAAGACCGGGATTCCTGGATCATTGATTCACCAGCGGGAAAAATTTTCAATTTACTGTCTCCGGTGCAGACCCAGCAAGGACAGAAATACTATCTCTATCTGGGTTATTCATTGATCCGCTTAGAAAGTATGCTGGCCCGGTCATGGCGCATGTTTTGGATTTTACTGGGAGTGATGGCCGGCGCCGGGATTCTTTTCTATATTGGGCTTTTCCAGCTTCAGAACCGGTACTTGCGAAAAGTCCGGGAATTGGATGAACAGGTGCGGCAAAAGGAGCGCTTTCGAGAAATCTCGGCCTTCACCTCCGGGGTGGCCCATGAAATCAAGAATCCTCTCAACCGGCTGGCTTTACTGCTGGAATCCATTCAGAAAAAAGGAAACGGCACCGTCACTTCGCTGACAAGGAAAGGGAAAGAAGAAGTCAAAGCCATCGCGGAGATTATCGACCGTTTCTCCGCAGCGCTCAAGCCGCTGCGGATTAAACGGCAATCCCTTGTTTTAGCTGAACTGATGGAAGAAATCGGAATATCTATAAATAACCGATATCCGAATACCGAGGTGGCATTCAATCAGAAAAACCGGATTTCAATTCAGGGAGACCGAGGGCTGCTGCGGCAGGCTTTTTATAACATCATTGAAAATGCCGCGGAAGCCGCCGGAAAAGGAAAAGTTGCGGTCACGGCGGAAAATCGCAAACCGGACGTGCTGATTGCCATATCGGATTCCGGACCAGGCATCTCCCATGCCGACGCCGGCTATATTTTCGAGCCGTTTTTCAGCCGAAAAAAAGAAGGCATGGGTATTGGGCTGTTCCTGACCAGAAAAATCATTGAGGCCCATGGGGGAAGGATCGTGTTTCATTCCTCTCCGGAATCCGGCACCACATTCACCATTACTTTACCAGGAGAACGAATATGAGCCGAGTCAATATTCTTATTATCGAAGATGACGTATTGCAGCGGGAATTGATCAAAGAAAACCTGGAGGAGAATGGATATCGGGTTTTCGAAGCTGCCGGCGGACGGGAGGCAAGCCGCATTTTAGATAATAATCCGGTGGATGTGGCGGTGGTAGATTACCGGCTGGAAAACGAAACCGGGCTGGAAGTGACACAGCAAATTTTGACTGCGAATCCTCTCATTACCGTAATCATGGTGACAGCCTACGGCAATGTCGAGACGGCCGTTGCTGCTATGAAAAAAGGCGTATATGATTTCATTCCCAAGCCGATTGATTTTGACAATTTTTTGCTCGTTATTTCCCGGGCCCTGGAGCGGCAAAAGCTCCGAAAAGAAGTGAAACAGCTGCGGCAATCCTTGGAAGAAAAATTCAGTGCCAAAAACTTTATCTTTCAGTCCGCGGCCATGGAGAAAGTGGCCCATCTTATGGTCAAAGCGTCACGAAGTGAAGCTACAGTCCTGATATCCGGCGAAACCGGAACCGGAAAAGACATAGTGGCCCGGAGCATTCATTATTCATCCCCCAGGAAAGAAGGTCCTTTCTTGGCTGCCAATATTCCTTCTTTTCCTGAAACATTATTGGAGAGTGAATTGTTCGGGTCGGAAAAAGGAGCGTTCACTGGAGCCAATGAACGTAAAACGGGAAAATTCGAGGCCGCTTCCGGGGGCACTTTGTTTTTGGATGAAATAGGGGAGCTGCCTTCGGCCAGCCAGGTGAAACTGCTGCGCTTTCTGCAGGACCGCACCTTTTTCCGGTTGGGATCTTCAAACCCTATGCACGCCGATGTTCGAATCATGGCCGCGACCAATCAGGATCTGGAAGACTTGATGCGGCAGAACCGATTCCGGCAGGATCTATATTTCAGGCTGAATGTAGTTCGCATCCATGTCCCGCCCCTGAGGGAGAGAAAAGAGGATATTCCGGTGCTGACCGATCATTTTATCCGGAAGTACAGCCGCCGTGAAGGAAAGCGGATCCAGGGGATTTCGGCTGAAGCCATGAATGAGCTTATGAGTTATTCTTTTCCGGGGAATATACGGGAGCTGGAAAACATCATCGAACGGGCGGTGGTATTCACTGAGGGAAAAGATATTGTTTCCGGGGATTTGCCGGTATTTCTAGGCAAGAACCTGGAAGAGGATCTCATTTCCGACAAACTCTCGCTGCCGAAAAAAATAGCGCGGCTGGAAACACGAGAAATTAAGCGCGCGCTGCGGGAAAACGGGGAAGTCAAAGCAAGGGCGGCACGGGCTTTGGGACTGACGGAAAGAATGCTGAGCTATAAGATGAAGAATTACGGGATTGAATAGTCGGGGAAGGATCTCAGGCTGCTTCGTTTAGTGAAGAGTGAAATCAGTGAAAAGTGAACAGTTAAAAGTGAGAGCCGTCCTGAAATAGGTTGACATCTTTTCAGCGGTGCACTTTTCCTTCGCTGCGCAGTCCATTAGGAAAAGAGAGGAATGATGCCGGAATATTTGGAAATTGTTTTGGATTTGGCTTGACAACTTGAGGTGGATACGCCAAAATTTTTGGTTATGGCGGTGAGGGAAGAGCATCCGGGCGCGCTTTATTTAAATTTAGAGGAGCTGCCTTCGGTGTGGTGTTCCGGATGCGGCATCGGTATCGTCGTTAACACCTTTCTTCAAACTCTGCGGAAAATTCCATTTGCGCAGGAAAGAATACAGCTGATCACCAGCGGATTGGGGTGTACCGGAAAAATAAGCAATTATGTCAAATTAAAGACAATTCAATCGGGAGAAAACGATCCGTTTTTAACCGCGCTGAACTGCGGCAGCCCGGACGGTAAAACCGTCATATTCATCCATGATTCTGATATCCTGGCTCATGGTCTGGACGGATTGGTTAAAGCCTGCCATTCCGGCGGTAATATAATGGCGGTATATATCAATGGATTTATTTTGCATATCCTGGGATTGCAAAAACAATGCCTTCCCTTGAAACATCCGAACCGCTACAATTTTCCCGTTCTGGTCCACCGCAGCGGAGCCGGAGTCATAGCGCGCTGGACTCCTTTGCATTGCCGGCGCCTAATGGCTTCATTGCGGACCGGTCTGCTTATGCCGGGATTTTCGTTTATAGAAGTTGTTTCTCCATGTCTTATGTATGATGCCGAAACAAAGTGCGTTTCCAAAAAACTGAATAGAATGGCCCGGTATTTGAAAAACGCCCGCATTAATCATGATGCTGAATGGAATGAACTTGAACTCCGTGATCTTAACCATTTCTATATTGGCCACTTCTCAGGAAAAAAATGATTCCGGACATGAAAAAACCAGCTGAGAACCGAATCCATCCTAAAGATGATTTTCTGAAATCGGAAGTCTTTCCTACCGCCTGGTGTTCGGGCTGCGGCATAGGGACGGCTTTGTATGCCCTGTTTGAAGCCGCAAAGGAGATGGGAATTCAGTCTCAGCTTCATATCTTCAGCGGCACCGGATGTACCGGCCGGGTAGCCGATTGTGTCAGCGTATCCACGCATGCTGTCAAAAACGGTTTAGCCGTTGAGGCCGGCGCGGAGTGGAAAAGGAAAAACCTGCAGTCTAAAACCGTTGTCGTGATTAACAATTCGGATTTGCTGTTAACCGGGGGAAGAGATATCTTGGAAGCCGGAAAAAATCAAGATAATATTGTTTTAATCATCATCAATAACCTCATCTACTCTGTGAACCGCGAGCGTGCTTTCCCCATAACCCCCTTTATGCGTCCAAGTGCTGATGGGGAAGTGGATTTGCCGTTCAATATTCCGTTTTTTGTCCACAAAACCCGGGCCGGTTTGATCGCCCGTTGGAATCCCCTGCGGGCGGGGTGGATGCGGCATACTTTGATCGATGCATTATCCACGGAGGGCTTGTCGGTGGTTGAGATGATCTCGCCGTGTGTGATATTCCATTCTGAAACCAAGGAAATCTTAAATCCGGTGGAAAGGATAGCATTCTTGAATGATTTTTCAGAGATGCGCTACCAGGACCCATCTCCGGATATGGATCTGCGTCGTCCCGGTCCCCTCATATTGGGCCGGTTCAGTCCGGCGGCCGGAGACAAGGAAATAAAACATCATGAAAGTTGACGTGGTTGTGATTCAGGACCGCTGCAAGGGATGCGGAATATGCGTGGCTGTTTGTCAGACCGGGGTTTTGGAGATGGACACGAAAAAGAACAGTCGCGGGATTTATCCTCCGGTTGTGGTCAAGCGGGACCAGTGTCTTAATTGCGGGTTGTGTGAAATGTTTTGCCCTGACTTTGCCATATGGGCGACACCGGAACTGGATGAGGCGTCATCATGAGTCACCGGATATTGCGGAAAAAGACCCTGAATCCGGAGTGTTTCCAAATTGAGCTGGAAGCCCCCCATGTGGCCGAGAGGTTTAAAGCGGGGCAGTTTGTCATCATCCGACTGCATGAACGCAGCGAAAGGATTCCCCTGACCGTAGCCGGAGTGGATAAACAGGCAGGCTCCATCATTTTGATATTTCAGGTGGTGGGGAAAACCACTCTGGAACTCAGCACCTGGGGAGAAGGCAGGCGGATTTTGAATTGTGTGGGGCCGCTGGGAAATCCTACGGAGATCAAGAAGTTCGGCCGGGTCGTTTGTGTCGGCGGAGGAACCGGCATCGCATGCATTTACCCGGTTGTCAAGGCAATGTCCCGGGCCGGGAATGAAGTCACCACCCTTATCGGGGCCAGAACCGCTTCCATGCTGATTTTGGAGAATGAATTGAGGGAATACAGCCAAGACCTCCTGATAACAACAGATGACGGGTCCCGGGGCCGCAAGGGGTTTGTCACCGGCCTGCTGGAAGAGGTTATCACGGAGGCGGAAGCCCGGCAAAACCGCATTCCGGACTTGGTCGTCACCATCGGTCCTCCGCTTATGATGAGGGAAGCCGCCCGTGTGACCAAGGATAAGAATATTGATACGGTGGCCAGTTTGAATACAGTTATGGTCGACGGGACCGGCATGTGCGGGTGCTGCCGGGCGTATGTTGACGGCCAAATGAAGCTTGCCTGTATCGACGGGCCCGAATTCGATGCGCATAAGGTCGATTTTGACGATGTCATCAGCCGGCTGCAGATGTTCCGGAATAAGGAAGAAAAAGCACTTCAGGAATTCCGCAGTAAAACAGGAATGAAGCATGATTAAATTGGGAGGCAAAAGAGTTCCTATGCGGGAACAAGATCCAAAAACCAGAGTGAAAAATTTTCTCTCCGTCCCGCACGGCTACAGTGAAGATGAAGTCATCCGCGAGGCCCGCCGCTGCATTCAATGCAGCAGGATTCCCTGCGAAAGCGACTGCCCCATCCATATGAAAATCCTGGCCATGATCCGCGATATTTCCTGGGGGCGCTTCCGCAGCTCGTTTTTCATCATGAAACGGGACAATCCGATTCCTGCAATAACGGGAAGAGTTTGTCCGCAGGAAACCCAATGCGAGGGAGTCTGTCCGCTCTATCATCGAGAAAACGGAATCAACATCGGTAAATTGGAAGCTTTTGTTGCGGATTGGGCGCGGGAAAGAGGCATCAAGGAAGAATTCCATATTAAGGAGAGGCCGGAAAAAGTGGCCATTGTGGGCTCCGGGCCGGCCGGAATCAGTTGTGCGGTGGATTTGCGTCGACTTGGATATCAGGTGACCATGTTTGAGGCCCTGCACAAAGCAGGCGGGGGGCTTCAATACGGAATTCCCGCTTTCCGCCTGCCGACGGAGATCGTTGATTATGAGATCAATTTCTTAAATGAAATCGGAGTGGATATCCGGCTGAATTTTTTTGTGGGCCAGAATGTGAGTTTCGAAGAACTCCGGAAAACATATCAGGCTGTTTTTTTGGGAACTGGGGCCGGTGCCCCTCTGTTTATGAAGATTCCGGGTGAAAACTTAAAAGGAGTTTATTCCGCCAATGAATTTCTTATCCGGGTGAATTTGATGAAGGCGTATAAATTCACGGATTATGATACTCCCATAGAATGCGGAAATACGGTCGGGATAATCGGGGCTGGAAACGTGGCCATGGATGCCGCCCGCTGTGCCCTGCGGTTGGGGGTGGACAATGTTTACATCATCTACCGCCGGACAAAAAAAGAAGCACCGGCCCGGGATGAAGAAGTCGAGCATGCCCTGGAAGAAGGGGTGATTTTTCAGGAATTGGTGTCTCCCAAAGCGCTTATCGGTGATGATGACGGCTGGCTTAAGGAAGTGGAATTATTCAAAATGGAGTTGTCGGAACCGGATGAAAGCGGGAGGCCGCGGCCGGTCAAGGTTGAAGGCAGTGAATACAAAATAGTCTGCGAAACCCTGGTTGAAGCTCTGGGGAGTATGCCCAACCGCTTGTTTCTAAGCCGGGCTCATGCATTGGATGTCAACCGCTGGGGCCAGATCAAAGTGGATGAGCGCTTTGCCACCAATATCCCGGGCGTTTTTGCCGGAGGAGACGCTGTCCGCGGGAATGCCACCGTTATTCTTGCCCTCGGGGACGGCCGGACCGCCGCCAAAAGTATCCACGCATATCTATCCTAACCAAAAGCACTAACGCTTAACCCCCATGTCATCCTGAGGTCTGCGGCAGCATTATGTGTCATTCCCGGAGCGAAAGGATGATACCTGCGGACATTTTCGAACTAAAAGTTCAGGGATTTAAGGAATGGGCCTGCTTTGAGATTTGAGATGAATAAATTCGTCTATACATGTAGAAGAATGAAAACGGATATGTCTAATTATGAAAATTCAGGCGGCCTCGGGCACCGCCGCCGGCTCCGCCAAAAATTTCTTCAGGGAGGGCTGGCTGGATTCCTGGATTATGAAATTATAGAGCTGCTGCTCACTTTAGGAACACCGCGGAAAGATTGCAAAATTCCGGCGAAAAGGGCCTTGAGGCGGTTCAAGACCCTGAGTGCGGTCCTTGGGGCGGCCGGAGACGAGTTGCAGGAAATTTCCGGAGGGGGGCCGCATAATGGATTTGGGATAAAGCTCATTCGGGAAGTCTCCCGCCGCTTTTTAAAAGACCGCATGCTGAAAAGACATGCATGCAATTCTTCCCGGGAGGTTTTTGATTATCTGTATCATACCATGCGGGAATCTCTGCGTGAGAAATTCAAGGTTCTGTTTCTTGACGCAAAAAACCGGATTATTGAGGAAAAAACCGTTTTTGAAGGAACGGTTGATTCCAGTGTAGTTTATCCCCGGGAAATCATCCGGGCGGCACTGAAATTCAATGCCATCTCACTCATCTTCGTTCATAATCATCCCTCCGGAGATCCCACGCCGTCTCAGTGCGATCGGGATATCACTAAAGATCTGGTGTTTTCCGCCGGAGTAATGCAGATTAAAGTTCTGGATCATATTGTTATCGGCAGCAATCGGTATTTCAGTTTCGCTGATGAAGGATTGATTGAAGATTACGAGACGATTTTCCGGGGATTGCGGGAAGAGACCGCAAGGACCTGAAGAGCAGTGAACGGCATAAGATGGCTCTGCCTGGCCGGCAATCACTCGGCGTGACTGAATTTCGAATTTGAGATTTAATATATGCTGTATTATGCTTATAAGCATAATGGATATGTAAAGGAGATAAGCATGGCCGCTGATTGGGATATTCTTGAGGATTATAAGATGAAACCGATTGAAGAAATTGCCCGGAAATTGGGGATCAGGGACGAATATCTGGAAAAATACGGCCCGTATAAAGCCAAATTATCCACGGCGGCGGTCCGTGAATATCAAAAACCGGGAGGCAGGCTGGTCATGGTGACCGGGATGTCTCCCACTCCGGCCGGAGAAGGAAAAACCCTGACCAGTATCGGATTGACGGATGCTTTCAACCGCCTGAGGAAAAAAGCGGCTGCGGCTCTGCGAGAACCTTCATTAGGGCCTGTGTTCGGCCTCAAAGGAGGGGCCACCGGAGGCGGCCGGGCTCAGGTTATGCCCCGCGATGAAATCAATCTTCATTTCACCGGAGATATACATGCTGTCACCTCTGCGCATAATCTGCTGGCAGCCATGGTGGATAACCGGCTTCATTTCGACGGACCTTGCGGAATACTCGATTCGCGCAGAATCACATGGAAACGGGTGCTGGACATGGACGACCGGGTACTGCGGGAAATTGTAGTCGGAATCGGCGGGCCCCTGCGCGGCCTGGCGCGGGAAACCGGCATGGATATTACAGCTGCATCCGAAGTCATGGCGATTTTATGCCTGGCGCAAGACCTGGAGGATTTAAAAAAACGGCTGGGAAATATTTTTATCGGCTATTCTCCTGATGATCAACCGGTGTTTGCCCGTCAGCTGAAGGCGGCCGGCGCGATGACAGCGCTTCTGAAGGAAGCCATGAAACCCAATATCGTTCAAACCCTGGAGGGAAATCCGGTTTTTATCCACGGCGGGCCCTTTGCTTATATCGCCCACGGGACCAATTCCGTTATTGCCACCCGCACGGCATTGAACAGGGCGGATATCGCCGTCACAGAAACCGGCTTCGGTTCTGACTTGGGAGCGGAAAAGTTTTTTAACATTGTTGTTCGGACCGGCCTGGTGCCTCCTCCGGATGTCTGTGTTCTGGTTGCTACGGTCAGGGCCTTGAAATATCACGGCGGCGTTGCCCGCAAAGATCTAGAGCAGGAAAACATAGAGGCGGTGGAAGCCGGCTTTGCCAATCTCCGGAAACATATGGAGAACCTCGGTCGCTTTGGAGTGCCTTTTGTGGTGGCGGTGAATCAGTTTGCTTCCGATTCTCAGGCTGAATTGGAGAAAGTTATTGAATTGTGCCGCCGGCAAGGTGCACGAGCCGCCGTCAGCCGGATTTGGGCTGAAGGCGGAGAGGGCGGCCGCTCCCTCGCGGAGCAGGTCTTGGAAGCCATGGAGCGGGACGAGCACCATTTTGATTTTCTCTATTCCGCCGAAAAATCCCTTTTGGAAAAAGTTGAAATCATTGCCGCGAAAATATACGGGGCGGGAAACGTGGCCATGGAAGGGAAGGTTCGCAGGCGGATTCTGAAGCTGGAAGAACAAGGCTTTGGAAACCTGCCCATTTGTGTAGCCAAAACTCCGGCGTCGCTTTCCGATGACCCTGTGCTGCTGGGACGCCCCCGGGATTTCACTCTGATCGTCACGGATGTTTCGCTCAGTGCCGGCGCCGGTTTTGTGGTGCTTTACTGCGGGGATATCATGACCATGCCCGGTCTTCCCAGAACGCCGGCAGCCGAGCGTGTTGATATTACACCGGAAGGGGAAATCACCGGATTGACCTAGCGCTCTCTGGCTGTCATTGACACTCTTTTCCCTATCTTGTTATACTTCCGGGTCAAATGGGCAGGAAATGAGAATCATTCGGCATGTACAACGGAGGCAGACAGAGAATGAATGAGAAAATCAAAATCACCCTAATTTCACCTTATGATATAAACGTCGCCAGCGGACTCCGGTTTCTTTCCGCTTATTTGAAACAGCACGGCCATCAAGTAGATATCATTTTCATGTCGCAGAAGGAAAGTTCCGGCCATTTTGACGGATTGTTCAACAAAAAATTTTACAGTGAGGCCGCTGTTCGGGATATGATTGCCGGCTGCGGGGATTCTGATCTGGTGGGTTTTTCAGTGATGACCAACTATTTTTTGAAAGTCAAAGAGATGACTCAAAAAATCAAGTCCCAGCTGGATGTGCCGGTAATTTGGGGCGGCATCCACGTCACTGTCCGGCCCGATGAATGCATTCAGTATGCCGATATGCTGTGCATCGGGGAAGGCGAAGAAGCATTTTTAGAGCTTGCCGACCGTTTGAAAAGCGGAGATTATCATTCCATTCGTAATTTATGGATAAAAGACGGGGAACGGATAATAAAAAATCCGCCGCGGCCGCTGGAAAAAGATTTAGATAAGTACCCCTTCCAGGATTATGATGTCTCCACCCATTATATGCTGAAAAATGATGCGGTCGTGCCGATGGATGATGCGCTGCTCAAGGAAATCATGCCCAAAGATTACGAGGGAGAGAAGCCCCGGGTGATGTATCATCTCATTACCGCCCGCAATTGCCCGCATAACTGCACCTATTGCTGCAACAACGCCCTGCGCCGGGTTTACAGGGAAGAAGACCGGTTTGTCCGCAAG
>CAYRTV010000050.1:0-11757 GCA_964427225.1 uncultured Eubacteriales bacterium | reverse complement strand
GTTGGCTGAGGGGCCTTTTTCTCCGGAAACAAAGCTGCATATGTTCGATTTAAGTAAGCGGAAAGATGAAACCCTGATGACGGGCATCAGTGATTATAAAATATCCGCTGATCATAAAAAACTGCTGTATGCCGCCCGCAATGCCTGGGGGATTGTCGATGCAGGACGACCGGTCAAACCGGGCGAAGGACAACTCAACACATCAACCATAGAAGTCCGGATTGATCCTCCTGCGGAATGGCGCCAAATTTTTCATGAAGCCTGGCGTATTAACCGGGATTATTTTTATGATCCGAATATGCATGGCATTAATTGGAAGGCGATGCAGCAAAAATATGAGATATTTCTGCCTCACTTATCATGCCGGGGTGACCTTAACCGGGTCATCCGTTGGATGGGCAGCAATCTGGGTGTCGGCCACCACCGGGTCGGCGGCGGCGATACCCTAGTGGATGTGGACCGGGTGCCGGTCGGAATGTTGGGCGCGGATTTCCATGTTGAAAACGGACGTTACCGCTTTGAAAAGGTTTTCGGAGGTCTAAATTGGAATCCTGAACTGCGGTCGCCCCTGACGGAACCAGGTGTGGATGTGGCCGAAGGGGAATACCTGTTGGCCGTTAATGGTGAGAAGGTAGAGCCGCCCGCTAATCTTTTTGAATATTTTGAGAACACAGCTGAAAAGTTAGTGGAGATAACTGTCGGCCCGAATCCGGACGACGGTCAAGACGCCCGCACCGTTGAGGTCGTGCCGGTCGCCAGCGAATATGCCCTCCGGAATCGTGACTGGGTTGAGGGAAATGTCCGGAAAGTGGATGAAGCCACAGACGGGCGATGCGCTTATGTCTATGTGCCTAATACTGCAGGGCTGGGGCACATCTATTTTAAACGCTATTTCTTTCCCCAATCGCATAAGGATGCGATTATTGTGGATGAGCGCTTTAATGGAGGCGGAATGGTGGCGGATTATTATATCGACATCCTACGCAGGAAATATGTCTGTATGTGGAACATGCGGTACGGAGCTGATCTGAAAACACCCAGCGCGTCGATTCAGGGTCCGATGGTCATGCTGATCAATGAATCAGCGGGCTCCGGCGGGGACTTGTTGCCGTGGATGTTCCGGAAGTTCGACATGGGTCCCCTGATCGGCACCAGGACTTGGGGCGGTTTGGTCGGGACGCTGGGATTCCCTGTGCTTATGGACGGCGGATATGTGACCGCTCCAAATCTGGCGATTTGGACTGAAAACGGCGGCTGGATAGTGGAGAATGAGGGGGTTCCCCCGGATATCGAAGTAGAGCAGACACCGGCAGATATAATTGAAGGCCGCGATCCTCAATTGGAACGCGCCATTCAGTTGATCCTGGAGCAATTGGAAAAAAATCCGCCGGAAAAAAAGATCCGGCCGCCGTATAAAAAAGTCAAACACGCGAAGAAGTAATACAGTCTGAACGAATTTTTGTTAAATTACCGAACAAAAATCATTGCTAAAGAAAAAAAAAAGTATTAAAATACATGGCTTATCTGAATTATTCTCATGTCAGGGATGGCGGCATCTCAAATGTTCAAGAATAATTCAGGCTCATAATATCTAATACTATTTTCATGGAGGTTTAATGAGGTACAAAGGCATCATTATTATTGTGGTTTTTGGTATTTTTTTAATGTCCCCGTTTTTTGCCGGGGCGCAGGGTTTTCAAAAGGAAGACTTTTATATCACTCCTCAGTTGGGCATTAATTCCTATACCATTCCTTTTGGAGTCAGCGCGGAATACGCCCTCACCGAAAACATCGGTATCGGCGGCACCGGCATGTTGTGGCTGTGGAGCTCTGAATTTTGGTCCAACTCGCTGATTGCGGTATCCGCTGACGCTGCTTATCATTTTACCAGTCTTGATGTTGATAAATTAGATGCATATGCAGGAGCGGCTTTGGGATTTTCGGTTTATTCCTGGAAAGAAAAAAGCGGTGTTTTCGGCGATTTCAGCGGCACCGGGTCTTCGGGAATTTATCTGCAGCCTTTTGTAGGCGCCCGTTATTATGTCACGGAATCTATTGCTGTTAATTTGCGGTTAAATGTGGCGCTGCTGGGCGACTGGTCCGGAGTAGGCGGCTATATCGGTGTGTCCATTCCCCTTGGATCGAATTAATACACTAACTGAACCTATCGGCCCGGTCCGGCTTTATGCCGGCCGGGCTGTTTTTACTTCATTGTAAATATCTTCAACCAGCCGGGCTTGATTCTCTTCAAACTGTTCCTTAATCTTCTCCAGATCCATTCCTTCATTCATCATTTTCGTGACCTTCCGCTGCATGTCTTTCATCCCGGCGATATGCTGTTCAATGTCGCTCCGGGTTAACGGCCGGCTGTGCCCGGAGCAAAAAGTTTCCGCTTCCAGGGCAGCGAGCATTTTACTTAAGGTTTTCACATGCTCAAAAGAATTACCGCCTTTATAGGCATGGATAAGCTGCGGCCGGCCGGCGAAGATTTGATCTCCGAGAAAAGCCGTCTTGGCATCCGGGAAATAGACCACACTGTCGCCTGTAGTGTGGCCGACGCCGAAATACCATAAGTGCGCCTTTTTATCTCCCATATGAATGGTCATCATCTTGTGATAGGTTACTTCTGGCACAAAGGCGGCTAAGTCCGGATCATTCCATTCGGACAGTTCCCCGTCCCGTCCGGGGTGAAAAAATTCCTTTCGGCAATTGCAATGAGCCATGATGACAACCTCTTCGGGAAAAAACCGGTTTCCATAGACATGGTCGCCGTCGCTGTGGGTGTTAACCAGGTATTTTACAGGCGCATCGGTCATTTTTTTTATGGCATCAAAAGTTTGCTCGACAGATTTTTTGTCCATTTTCGCATCAATGACCAGAACACCGTTCTCTCCGATATAGCAGCCGCCGTTGGCTCCGCGTCCTCCCAATATCTGGTACAGATTACCTGAAATTTTTTCAAGATGAACAGGTTCTGCTTCCTGGGCCTGAGCAAAAGATACTGCGCCTATTCCAAAGACCATGAATAAGACAATGAAAGTTGTCCTCAAAGTCGTTTTTTGCATATCTTCCCTCCTCGGAATGACATGTTAAATCATTTTCATCTTATAGGTGTATTATACAATGAATAGCTAATGTTAAAAAGAAAACCGGTAGCCGATGCCGGCCAGCACCCGGTAACCGGTCAGATCCACTTCCACATCGAATGGTCTTACTTTAAGTGGAACATATTTCAATTCTGCGAGAAAGAAAACATTAGAGCCGGCATAATATTTCAGTCCTGCGGCTGCGGAATAAGAGAGGCTGCGATGGTTGACCGCCCTGCGGATGAATGCGGAATCGATGTCCTGGCGGTAGCCGCAGCTGATCAGGCCGGCTTTAACATAGGGGACCAGCGGTTTCCAGCCGGGATAATGGAAAATACCTGACAATTCCCATGCGTTGAGAATTAGATTGCTTGATTCCTGATACAAACCTATGTCCGCGCTCCGCTGATAACCGCCTTCCCAGGCGGCTTGGATGGAAAAATAAGGTGAAATTTCAACGGAGAGTGACGGATTGATAATGAATCCGGCCCCGTAGACTGATTTTGCCGGCGGTTCAGTCGGTTGGAGGTAACCGGCGCGGACAGTCAGGTTGAAGTCAGCCGCACTGGCCGGCAGGACCAAGGCAAAAAAAATGATCATCAGGGAGGACACCCCGCATAGGATCCGCAGGGCCTGCTTCAGAGGCCTCAGAATGACATGAGGGGTCATTTTCATTAATGATTTCATGACCGCCCTCTAGTGTAATTCGGATCGCTTTCCTCTCCGCTTCGGCTGACTGCGGTGATTTTATATAAGTAGGTTTCATCCGCCAGCAGGCCGCGCCGTAAAAAAAAGAAAACAGAACTGTCCAGTTCCGCCAACAGTTCGAAATCCGCTCCGGGTTGTCCCAGTTTGCGTGCGTAAAGGCGGTAAGCGGCCGTTCGATCCTGGTTGCGGGGATTATGTTTCCAGCATATACGGTCCACATATTGGCGGAAAAAGATATAATCATTCTCAACCCGTTCTAACGCAAATTCCTGTGGCGCATGGATATTTTTCATCTGATAGCGGGAAGCTTTCGCTGTGTCGATAATGCCCCAGCCGTAATAGTTATCCGGCTGTAAGGCACGGCCGGCAGTGTTTTTAAGCGCCGCAATGATATCCCGGTTGGACCATCCGGGATGAATTTCCAGGAGTAAAGCGGCGGCTCCGGCGGTCAAAGGACAGGAGAAGGAGGTGCCGTTAACCGAAACATATCCGCTGTCGTTTTGATCGGATGCGGTGTAAACGCTTCTGCCCTGAGCGGACACATCCGGCTTGATCCGGCCGTCCGCAGTGGGACCGTATGAGCTGAAATTGACGATGTACCCCTGCGGATTAACGGCGCCGACGGCTAAAACACCGGGGCTGTCGGCAGGGGCGATAATCGTGTTGTCCCGGAACGGATTGTCTCCCTCGTTGCCGGCGGAATTGACGACTAGAATGCCGCGGGATGCCGCGATGTTGGCCGCTTGTGAAACCACTGTCGTTTTGCCGTCCATATCTTCTGAAGAGTAATTCATTTCTCCATGAGTGAACTGATCCCGGTAGCCGAGAGAACTGCTGATGATATCCGCGCCCATTTGGTCCGCCCATTCCGCTCCCGCCACCCAATGGTCCTCCTCAATATGCCGCTCCCATTCCGTGTTTTCGGTCTTGCCCAAAATATAAGAGGCGCCGAAAGCCGGCCCGAGCAATTTTCCAGGAAAAAATCCTCCGATCGCTCCCAGAGTATTGGTGCCGTGGTCACCGACTCCCATGTCGTTTACTTCATCCCGGACATCCGCGTTGCCGTTGACAAAGTCCCAAGCGGCGCGTATATCCAGAGGCAGCAGGGCTTGATGATCAAGGTTATTAAAACCGGAATCGAGCATGCAGATGAGGACGCCGTTTCCGCTGAAGCCTTGATCGTGGAGAGCGGGCACGCCTATTTGATTGACCTGGTTGCATGAAGGGCCGTAGTCAAAAAGATGGGTTTCTTGGGACAGCAAAGGAGGCGTTTCTCCCTCTGGAAGCACCGGGTCCCGGTAAATGAATCGATGGATTGTGTCCAGCCGGGTGACAAAGTGTTGTTCCGCTATGGCGAATATGTGGCGGCCGGAAACCGAAGCCGAGACCGCATTCAGCCACCGGGACTGATGGCGAAAGCGCTTAAGCAGCGGCTGCAGCCTGGTTATATAATTCCGGTCGACCGGAATGTCATAATAGTCAACCAATGGACGGTGGCCTTCCCGCCGCATACGCCGTTTTATTGAACGGATATTCAGAGGCCATTCGACTTCTGCGGTTTTGTTCTCTAAGCCGCGGCCTTTATCTTTCAGAAAAATCCAAACATCATATTGAGCATCCAGCCCGGAATCATCAATGTGAGTTTTCAATGCAGACGAGATTTTGGAATGGGCAGAAAATGAATTCTCTGATTGTGACGGTTCAGGAATAAAGAGGATAATTAAAACAATAAAAGACACAAGCAACCGGCGGAGGCGAGTGGAAATTGTCATTTTTGTATCATCCCTCTTTATTATGATACCAGAAAAAGAATAATTCGTGTCACACTGAGGCCTGCGCAGCAGGCCGTGAGAGTCTTATCAAAACCGCCAGAACGTTTTCTTTAATTCTTTCACTATCTCTTCCGCCTGAGTGAGCGCCAGGGCGGCTCTGCCCAGGGAGTAATCCGTGATAAAGGCCGCCGCCGGCTCCGGATCTTGCTGATAGAGCTTCAAAGCGGTTTCTTCCACCGCGTTTTGAACGGCGAATTGCTGCTGCTCAAAGGCATCCCATTTTTCACGGACGAGCTTAATGGCGCGTTTATAGTCCTCATTGATGAGATTTTCCAGGCTGTTAAAGACATCGAAAGCCAGCTCCGGATCAAATTCAAATCGTTCCTCGGGATAATTGAAGTGCTTGTCAATATCCAGCTCTTCCTGAACGGCACCGGATTTATGATAACGGTCCGGATTTTTGGTCATTCCCAGATACCAGGGGATCATCACACTGGTGCAGGGAGCCGCCAGAGCGCGCCAGGCGATACAGCCGATGTCCGCCGGCATCCAGCTTCGCAGCTGATATACGGCGCCTTCCTGAGTGGTCGGGCCGCATATCGACCCGGGGGAGCGAATTTTATGAGGGGAACCTGCTTCGTATTGGTTTGAGGCATCAAATTCTGTTCCTTCCGCATGGCTTCTCAAGATCGCCGCTACCGATCGGACAGTCATCTTTTTTTCCGGAGATATGGAAAAGGGGAGGCTGTCCGTATTTTCCAAATCAATAGGATTTCCTTTAACTATTCCCTGGGCGTACCATTGCCGGGGATCGACTCCGTATTTCCCGCGGAAGCTGTTTTCCCTTGGCGGGATTCCGTAAACATCTTTGAAACTGAAAGGTTTTCCGGCTGCGGGATCATACCATCCTCTTTCGACGGCATATTCAACCAGCCCCGGAGAGGCGATGACATTCACTGTGTCATCCAGGTCGGCTTCCGGTCCGATAATATGGATGTTGGGAAGCAGGACCACTTGGTCGTCCGGGCAGCGTTGCGCGATCCAGTGTTTGCCGCGGGCGATGCCCAGAACCCAGGCTTCATTGGGATCAGCTATGATCAGGGAGCGCCCGGAAGAGGTGTATCCGAATTGATGCAGCAAATCGCCGGCAATCTGAACGCCTTCCCAGGCGGTTTTAGCCCGCTGCGCCACCAGGCGGCGCAGCATGTACCCGATGCCGCCGTCGGTTATATCGCCTCTTTCAACCAGAGCTTTGTAGGAATCTTCCCGGGTTGGGCAGGCGTCGGAAGAAACCGCTACGCCCCATTCATTAAAATAGGAATCGCCGAATTCCACTTCCGGATTCTGCAGCCACATAAAGGCATAAGTTTCCTGAACTTGAGGCAGGCGGCCCTCGTTTTTCAGCACCACTTCTGTTCCGGGTGGATACTGCATCCGGGGAACATGCCAGTAATTGATGATTCTCCGTCCTCCGTTTTGTTCATTATGGCCGAATAAAACCGAACCGTCGGAGGACGCGTCTTTCCCGACCAGGACGGTGAAGCAGTCAGCGGTAATATAAGCCGGGATAATTAAAGAGGAACATATAACAGCGGTGATAATCAATGATTTAATACGGCATCTCATAGCCATCGTCTCCTTTGCCTGAAATTGATATTATGATATTATTTTAAAAGCATATTTTGCAAGGGATGGGAAAAGAGGTGTAATTATCAGGCGCCTTCTCCGAACATAATGATGATGAATTCAAGGCCATCTTCGTGTTCCGTCCAGAATTGATGGATCATTCCGGCCGGCACGAAAACCGACATGCCTTTTTTAAGGGTGATGGTTTTTTCATCCAGGCGTCCTTTTCCTTCACCCTTGATAAAAACAAATAAAGCAGGAAAAGGATTGACGGCATCGTCCAGATCTTCATTGATTTTCATGCCTTCTTTGATTTGATACCATCCGGTGCGCAGCCCTTTTTGATAATAAAAAATAACGGCGTTGCCCCCGTGGATAAAACGGCTGTATTCCTCGCCGAAAGGGATGATTTCCGGACGCCCGCGGTTAAAGAAGTGAAAACCGACCGGCGGCCGTTGGGTGAAATATCGAAAGCCCTTATCCTCAAACCGCTGAAAGGGGTATCCGGACCCATGGTTTGAATGAGTAATTCTTTTTCTGATCCATCGGCGTTCATCAGAATGAGTTCATAGGCATATCCTAAGAAGGGGCCCTCCCTGTGATAATCATAAGTAAGCAGCAGTACTCTATCATTGCTGCGGGCGGCGGTGATGCGGCTGCGCTGACGAGTGAGCCGAAACTGTTTATCTTTTTGCTTGTCGTAGTGGTGAGTACCCTTTTTGGTCCGGAAAAAGGCATCGTTTTTTCGGACGCTCAGATTGTACATATAATCCCGCCCCCGGAAATGCCAATCGGCCAGAGTAATACCTGTGCTGAGGACAAGAGCAGCTGCCAGGCCTCCGGCTGTGATTTTAGTGAAGCGCCAGAGTTTGGAACCGGTGCTGGTGAAATCCGACCGGCTGAAGGCATATAATGAACCCAGTATGAACGCTAAGGGCCATAATATGGAGAGGCCGATCAATTTAGTCATGCCGAAGTAACGGCTGTAAAGCCAGTCTGAATAAACATTGACAGCAAAGGCGGCCCCGCCGGCCCCGATAAAAACCGCTCGAACCGACCATGAGCGCGGAAAATGGAAGAAAAATCCAGAGAAACATACCCGAGAAGTACAAGGTGAGATCGTCTTTGCCGGCCAGCCTGACTCCTGCCAGGGCCGCCAGGAAAAGCACTGCCATAAAAAAATCAGGATTTTTTCTTTCCACTCTTTTATGAAAAAACGGATAAACATATTTCCTTTCTGTTCGTATAGATCACATAAACAAAAGAATTTTAATAAAATCATCACATTTAGCCTGAAGGGTAAAAAAATGGCGATTATAATATAAATGTGCAAATGAAAAACTTTCCATTTGAACTTTCAATAAAAATCATGTTAATCGCTGATAAAAAAGAAATGGCAAAAACAGCGCAATTTTTTTATGAATAATTCAGGTTAGACAACTTTTTGTTGTTTAGTAAAGCAGCAGGCCATGAGGAGGAATGATCCATGGCAAGGAAGTTTTCATGAGAGGAAGTAAAATTTTTATCGGCTTGTGTGTTTTTATTCTATTCATTTATTCCAGTCCTGGGTTAAGTCAGGAAAGTGAAATCGATATCGATGCATTGAAAGAACAGGCCCCTAAAGTGTATATCGACTGCGGCATGTGCGATCTCGATTATATCCGCACGGAAATCACTTTTGTCAATTATGTCCGCGATCGCAAAGAAGCCCAGATTCATGTCCTGATTACAACCCAAAGCACAGCCGGCGGGGGCCGTGAGTATACGCTGTCATTTATCGGTCAACATGAGTTTGACGGCATCAACGATACTCATAGGTATTTTTCAGAAAAAACGGATACCCGGGATGAAATCCGGGAAGGCCTGGTCGAAGTCCTGAAAATCGGCTTGATGAGCTACGTGGCGAAAACCCCCATCGCCTGCCGGATTCAGGTGGATTGTGCTCCGCAGGAAAAACCGGCGGTTGATAAAGACCCCTGGAATGCTTGGGTTTTTTCCATTTCCGGCGGCGGGAATTTCCATGGCGAGGAATCCTATTCCCGCGGGTCTTTGCGGGGGTCTTTGTCCGCCAGCCGGATCACATCCGGCACCAAGATCAACCTGTCTTTATCCAGCTACCAAAACTGGGATTCTTTTGATGTTAACGGGGATACTTTGGAAAGCTCATCGGAACAAATGAATGCGTCGGGATTATTTGTCAAAAGTCTGGGGGAACATTGGTCGGCGGGAGGATATCTCTCTGCCGGATCATTCACGTATAATAATACCCGGTTCAGTTTAAATCCGGCGCCGGCAGTGGAATATAATGTCTTTCCGTATTCGGATTCAACACGCCGCCAGCTTCGTTTTCTTTACCGCCTGGGATTCAACAGCGTTCATTACATTGAAGAAACCGTTTTTTTAAAAAGCCGCGAAAATCTCTGGATGGAATCTCTGGAAGTTATTCTGGAGCTGAAACAGAACTGGGGCACCATTGGGGCGTCGTTTAAAGGCTCTCACTATTTTCATGATTTTTCTAAAAACCGCCTGACATTTGACGGAGATATTTCATTCCGGCTGATCAAGGGGCTTAGCTTAAGTTTTAACGGCAGTTATTCCCGTATCCGGGATCAGCTGTTCCTTCCCAGGCAGGAAGCCACTTTGGAAGAGACTTTACTGAAGGTTAAGCAACTGCAAACCGGATTCAGTTACTATGTTTCCATCGGTTTAAGTTACACCTTCGGTTCCACCAAGAGCAAGGTGGTGAATCCGCGGTTCGGAAACGGAGGCAACAGCATCAGTATCCGCATGTAACTTTTTATCATTGACAGATTTCGCTAAACTTAATAGACTTTAAACTGTGGGAAATAAGTCAATGTGCCATATTATTATTTTTTTTTGATTCTTGATTCGACGGTTTTTTTTCTGCTTATCTTGATCGTGGATTGGTTTAGAAAGTGAAGAAAAAATTGAATTCAAAAGATGGAGTCCTGGCAGGGAAGAAGCCCAAGCAGGACATGCAGATTCTTCATGAAGGTGTGATCAAGTCCAGCCGGATGGATGATATTAATGAGATTTGCCTTTTCATCGCCCGGACTATTCATTCTCTCAACCGGAAATCTTTTGTAGTTGTTTCGCATTATGATCCTGATATACAGGCAGTCCGCATCCGGGCCACACGTGGGTTTGAACGGATTATGGACCGGATGACTAAGCTCGCAGGTGTTGATTTCACCAAGTTAACCTTTGAGCCGGATAAAATGGAGGAGATCAAAAATCTTTTTTTGACCGGGAAATTGGAGACCATTCCCGGCGGACTCTATAACATCATGGAGCAAAAGATTCCCAAACCCATCTGCCGGGCGGCTGAAAAAGTGATGGGAATCGGCAATGTCTATTCCATCGGATTTGCCCTGGAAGAAAAGGCTTACGGCGGGATCACCATTCTTACCGCCGCCGGCACGGCGCTTGAGCACGCCTCAGTCATCGAGGCTTTAGCCGGCCATTTTTCTCTCATACTGCACCGGCTCCAGAGCGAACAGCGTCTTCGGGAAAGTGAAGAAAAGCACAGAAAACTCTTTGAAACTATGGCCCAGGGGGTTATCTACCAGGATGCGGAAGGTAAAATTATTTCAGCTAATCCGGCAGCCCATCATATCCTGGGGCTTTCCCCAGAGGAGATGAGAGGACGGACATCAACTGACAAAAGATGGCATGCAATCCATGAGGATGAGACGGTTTTTTCCGGCGAAAACCATCCGGCTATGCAGGCCCTTAAGACCGGGCGTGAAGTCAAAAATGTCACAATAGGAATTCGCAACCCCAGAGAAAGGGGATACAGATGGATCAACGCAAACGCGGTTCCAGAATTCATGCCGGGGGAGAACAAGCCGTTTCGAGTATTCACAACCTTCGACGACATCACAGAATCAAGAAATATCAGAAAGAAACTGGAAAAGAGCGAGAGACTTCACAAAAAAGCTCAAAAGGTCGCCCATATCGGCCACTGGGAGCTGGACCCTGAGTTAGGAACCCCGCTTTGGTCGGAAGAAATTTTTCGGATATTCGGGCTTGACCCTGCTGAAAGCGAACCGTCTTTCGTGGCTCATGAAACCCATGTGCATCCGGAAGACTGGCCTCTGCTGAGCGAAGCCGTTTCAAGGGGATACAAGGACGGGAAGGATTTTGATATTGAATTCAGAATAATACGGACAGATGGTGAAATCAATTGGATGCATGCCCTGGGAACAGCTGAGAAAGACCATGAGGGTAAGGTCGTAAAGCTGTTTGGGACCGCCCAGGATATCACGAAGCAGAAATTGGCGGAGCAGCGCGTCGAACAGCTTGAATCCCTGCTTAAAGCTGTCCGAAATGTGAACCAAATCCTGGTTCAGAAAGATGATTTGCAAGATATGATGGAAGGGGCATGCCGGGCATTGATAGAAGCAAGGACATATTCGAGCTGCAGCATTGCAATTATTGATGAAGATGAAAATAAGCTTCGATTGCTGGCACAGGTTGGCGACCGGATTTTTACAAGGGAGTGGTTCGTTTTGCTGCCGCCGGGACTGGAAAACACCCCGGCC
>CAYRTV010000049.1:0-11777 GCA_964427225.1 uncultured Eubacteriales bacterium | reverse complement strand
ATGCCCATAATCTGACGGGAATTCCCATGGGTACGGCACTTCATCCGGTCCAGCTCTATGAGGCCGGCTTAAATTTTTTGAATTTCATTATCCTGTTTGTCATTTTAAAGAAGAAAAAATTCGACGGAATGGTGTTCAGCTTTTATATTATCAATTACTCTTTAATCCGTTATTTTACAGAGTTTTACAGGGGTGATCATCCGGACCGCGTATACTTCATGAAAAATCCTTCAGCCTATCTGAGTATTTCTTATCCTCAATTGTTCGCCATTGCCGGATTGATTGCCGGCGTTCTTTTGATGTATATTTTTAATAAACGTGCCGCAAAAAGAATTTCGGATTAAGACAGAGTCGGGACAGAGACTGGACGTATTTCTATCCCAAAAAATAACCGATCTCAGCCGTTCAAAAATACAGAATTACATTGAATCAGGAATGGTCACGGTTAATGGAAGCGGCAGTAAACCAAGTCATAAACTGCGAAAAGGGGAACGGATAGCCATCACTTATAGTTTGCGAACCGATGCCGTTCCGCTTTATCCGCAGGCGATCCCTCTTGATATTATCTATCAAGATAATGATATTATTGTTATCAATAAACCTGCGGGCTTGGTTGTGCATCCCGGAGCCGGAAATCCTTCTCATACCATTGCCAACGCACTGCTTTACCATTTTCCTGAAATAAAAGATGTTGGTACGGAAACGCGGCCCGGCATTGTGCATCGGCTGGATAAGGAGACCTCAGGGGTTTTGGTGGCTGCAGGAAATCAGGAAGCTTATTATTATCTAAAGCGCCAGTTCAAGCAGAGGAAAGTGGATAAAAATTACAATGGGTTGGTCTGGGGAAATATAAAAGAAGAGGAGGGCGAGCTGACCTGGTCCATCGGCCGGCATGTCCGCAACCGGGCCCGCATGTCCATTAAAACCGCAAAACCCAGAAGTGCGCATACTTTTTATTGGGTAAAAAAAAGATTTGATTCATATACATTGCTGGATATCAAACCTATCACCGGACGCACTCATCAAATCAGGGTTCATTTTGCAGCGGCTGGTCATCCTTTGGTTGGAGATAAACAGTATGGTAAAAAACAAGATACTTCCGGAGCACCGCGTCTTTTCCTTCATGCTTCCACTTTGGCATTCGCCCATCCGGAAACCGGAGTGAGGATGGATTTCACTGCGGCGCTGCCGGAGGATTTGGAAAAATATCTCCTTTCCCTGGAAAGATAAAACGTGTGAATTTGGCTGTTCATTTCGGGCCCGCGGTCTCATTGAATCATTCCCTTTGATAATTTTTTATGAATAGTTCACCTGAATCTCTTGAGTCAAAGCCTTTATATAGTGTATTATAGCTTTTACGCCTTAAAGTGAAACGTGGTGTACATACTTATGGAATGGAGGTTTTTAAGACATGAAACAATTTTCGGTTGACAAGATCAGAAACATCTCTTTATTGGGGCACGGCTCTTGCGGAAAAACGACATTAACAGCGGCTTTTTTGTTTGACGCCGGGGTTACAAACCGGTTGACCAGTGTGGATAAGGGGAATACGATCACAGATTACGACCCGGATGAAATTGAAAGAAAGATTTCCATCAATTCTGCCGTATGTCACTTTGAGTGGAATGAATATAAAATCAATATCGTCGATTCACCCGGATATACAAATTTTCTTTGGGATGCACGAGCCGGCCTTCGAGCGGTTGATGCCGGCATCCTCATGGTCAGTGCTGCTTCCGGAGTGGAGGTCGGCACAGAAAAAAGCTGGGGAATGCTGGAAGAATTAAATCTTCCCTTGATTTTTGTCGTGAATAAACTTGACCGGGAGAACACGGATTTCGAGAAAGCCGTTACAGGTATTCAGGATTTTTTCGGACGGGAAGCCGTTCCGGTTCAAATGCCAATCGGACAAGAAGACAATTTTCGAGGCGTGGTCGATCTCATAAATAAAAAAGCCTACATCTATGAAACCGACGGCAGCGGAAAATTCAAAGAAGCCGATATTCCTGATGAAATAAAAGACGAAGCACAGACGAAAATCGAAGAATTAACCGAAATGATCGCGGAGAATGATGAAGCTTTAATGGAGAAGTATTTTGAAAACGGAGAATTGTCAACCGAGGAATTGATCGCCGGATTTAAGAAAAGCATCTTGAACCGTCAGTTATTTCCGGTTTTTGCGGTATCCGCTGAAAAGAATATCGGCGCCCAGCAAATAGTGGACGGCGTTGTGAATGTATTGCCGAATCCAATCCAGAGAGAAGCAGTGCCGGCTGAAGAAGGGGAGGTTAAGCTGTCTCCGGATGAACCGTTTTCTGCCTTGGTTTTCAAAACCATTTCAGATCCGTATACCGGCAGGATATCCATCATGCGGATTTTATCCGGAAAAATTGCCGGTGATGCCAGTGTGAAAAACAGCAGCAAGGATATCACTGAAAAGCTAGGCGGGCTGTTTATTCTGCAAGGGAAGGAACAGGAAGATATTGATCAAGCTACGGCGGGAGATATCGTCGCCACTGCTAAATTAAAAGAAACCGCCACCGGAGATACTCTTTGCGATTCGTCCCGTATAGTGCAATTCTCGCCGATTCAGTTTCCGGAACCATCCATATCGTTTGCAATTGAGCCGAAGACCAGGGCGGATGAAGACCGGATTTCTCAAGCTGTTCACCGTATCCGGGATGAAGACCCGACAGCTGTTATTGCCAGGGATACGGACACTAAAGAATTGATCATTTCCGGAAACGGACAACTGCACGTCGAAGTAGTCACCAATCGCCTGAAAAAGCGCTACAATGTTGATGTGGATCTCAAGCCGCCAAAAGTATCCTACAAAGAAACCATCAAAGGCCGGTCGGATGTCCAGGGCCGGTATAAAAAGCAGACCGGCGGCCGGGGGCAATACGGGGATGTCCATATTAAATTTGAGCCGCTTCCCAGGGGAGGAGATTTTGAATTTGAGAATAAGATTTTTGGAGGCGCTATTCCCAAAAATTATATTCCTTCGGTTGAAAAAGGAATTCAGGAATCAAGAAACAAAGGAATCATCGCTGGATATCCCACTGTTGATTTCAAAGCAATCCTGCATGACGGCTCCTACCATGATGTCGACTCCTCGGATATCGCTTTTAAAATAGCTGCATCTATGGCATTTAAAAAAGGAATCAAGGCTGCCAAACCGACTATTATGGAACCCATGATGAATCTGGAGGTTTATACTCCGGAAACGTATATGGGTGATATCATGGGCAACTTAAACGGAAGACGCGGGAAAGTGCAGGGCATGGAACAGAAGGGCACCATGCGGATAATCAAAGCCCAAGTCCCCATGGCTGAAATGTTGGATTTTGAGCCGACGCTGACCTCCATAACCGGAGGAAGAGGATCATTTGTGATGGAAATGTCACACTACGAGGAAGTACCTGTACAGCTGCAGAAGAAAATAGTCGAAGATTCGATTAAAGAAGGACGCATCCGGCCCAGCGAAGAAGAATAATAAAAACGCCATTAGGACCGGACAATGAAGAAAGGATTTTCACAGCGCGGTTTTGTGGCTTTATCCCTTTTCTGGTCATTTATTATTGAATCAATATCAGGATTGGTTTTATATGTAATTCCACAGGGGAGAATTTCCCGCTGGACGAATTGGAAGCTGATTGGACTCAATCATTCCGACTGGGTTGAACTCCATACTATATTCGGATATGTTTTTCTCATTTTCGCCGTTATCCATATCGCTTATAACTGGAAACCGATTGTGTATTACATTAAACGAAAAGTCCGGAATGGAATCAAAATGCGGAAAGAATTAGTGATATCCCTGCTGTTGTGTTCCGTTATAACTGCGGGAACCCTTCTTAATTGGGCGCCTTTCCAAAGTGTCATAGTGTTGGAAGACACCATTAAGAAAGCATGGCCGGGAGGAACGTCTAATCCCGTTGCTTCCCACGCGGAACGGCTGTCGTTCGCAGATTTTGCCCGGGAATCCGGTGTCGAGTTGGAGACTGCGCGGGAAAGAATGGAAAAAGCCGGGTATCCTTTAAAAACGGATCAAATTTTGATTCGAGATTTGACTAGAAATTTCGGGTTGGCCCCCATTGATATTTATGAAATCATCACCCATAATATTAAGAAAAACTAATCCGGTTCCGGATAGTATCCAGGAGGAAAAGATGGGAAAGACACGCCGCCGTTTTGTGTATTTTACATTGGGAATGGTCATGGCTTTTGGATTGGCAATGGGGGAAGAAACAATACAAACCCCCGGTGAAGCGGTTCATTATGTTGCTTATACCCAGCACCAGGCGTTGACAAAATTTATCAGCCGGCTCGAGCAAATGTCTCCCTATCTGAAAGTGAAGACTGCCGGAAGGTCTCTGCCCACGGAAGAATATGGTCCGAAAGACCTTTATTTGTGCATCATGACAGAGGAAGGAATTTCTTTCCCGGATGAACTGAACCGGAAGAAGCCCACTTTTTATATTGTCGCTTCAAAGCATGGGAATGAACAATCCGCAAAGGAAGCGGCCCTGAGATTGATCAGAGATTTTTCAATCGGAGAAATGGCCGCCCTTCTCAATGAAATAAATGTTCTGGTGCTTCCAGCCGCCAATCCCTATGGAAATAGGTTCGATCAGCGCCGCAATGAACAAAGCCTGGATTTAAATCGCGATCAAGTCAAGCTGGAATCTCCGGAATCGGAAATTATCAACCGGATTTTCCGGGAATGGATGCCGGAAGTTACTCTGGATGTGCATGAAAAAGGAGACGATTGTTATCAAGTGTCCATTGGATGTGTCTCAAATGCCAATATTGATTCTTCCATTCAAGAGTACTCCCGTGACGTGATATTGGATCAAATTGAAAATAAGCTGGCGCAAAAAGACATCACTTTTCATGAATACCTCATCACCCAAAGAATGGGGATAGATTCATCCGCCGGAGTCGATTATTCGCGTGAAGACAGAGAAGGCGGAGAAATGATGAAACGTTACAGCACCACGGATTTAAACGACGGCCGCAATAGCCCCGGTATTTACGAGACTTTGTCATTTATCCAGGAAGGAGCCTCCAGGCATGATTTAGCCACGCTGAAGGAAAGAACGGAATATCAGTATTACGGCATGCTTTATATGGCGGAAACAGTCGCCTCGCATGGAGGGGAAATCACAGCTATGATTCAGAATCTCCGTGAGCGGCTTCTTGCCAAAGCCGCTGTATATTCCGCCGATGATCTTGTCCATTTGCGGATGAAATATGCCCGGGATGAAAATGAACCAACTCTTGTGATCAAGCAATTTGAACGGGCCGAATCAACCGTTTGGGGCATTATGACGACGGATAAACAAGCTGGCGACCCTGTAACCAGAGCAGATATTAAGCCTTATCCTTATCCGGGACAATTGAAAGTCGTGGAACAGGAAGTGAAAAACTGGTTTCCCAAAGTGGTTCCTGTGTTAAGTGTATCCAGGCCCCTGGGTTATATCATTCCGGCTCAGCATGGAGATGTTATTGAGACCATGCTTAATCACGATATCAGTGTATCCTTCTTCAACCAGGATATGTTTGTAGAGGCGGAATCCTATCAAGTGAAAAATGTCATCTCGGCTGAATATGATTATCTTCCTCCGGAAACCATAGAGGTGGAAAAAAAGACTGTAAAGATGGTTGTCCACAAAGGCGACTTTTATGTTTCCAGCGCTCAGCCGGCTGCGAATTTGATTCCCAATCTGCTGGAACCGCAATCTCAATATGGGTTAATCCGTTATTGGAAGTATAAGCTCGTGCCGCAAAAAGGAGATATATATCCTTTTTACCGGGTGGTTAAAAAAGATGAATTCCCGGTTACTCTTTATAAAGGATGGGAATAATTCAGGTAATTCATTAATTCAAAAATTTTTTTAGGTCCCGGAATCCCATCCGGGTTCGCATTTTTAATACTCCCCAAAGAGTGCGGCTGATGGATGCCGTGGAAAGGGGAGCGGTCACAACCTTAACTCTGCCTGATTTGACCGCTTCCAGAATAGAGGAAATATCTTTGTCTGCTTCCACCAGAGAAAACGTTGTCCCCAATTCCCAAATGAAATGACAATCAGACGATCCGATAAGCGGTAAATTTAAATTATCAGACTCAATCACGGCTTTCAGATTATAATTCAGCCTGGTGTGATAGAAATGAGAATATTCCATGGCATCAAAATATTGAATTAATGGTGTTACCGAATCCCGCAGAGAGCAAGATTGGGGGTAATAGGGATGCGGCGCTATGATAAGGCTTTGTTCATGAACCAGCCTGGGGAGATCATCAAGTGAGCTGGGAAGACGGCTTGATGAAAAAGCAGGATTTAAAATAACAACGTGTTTTTTCGATAAAGTGGCCTCTATTCCGGGAATAAGCAGGATCCCGCGTTTTTCAGCATGGCCGGCCAAGTCCCGGCTATAGGTTATGATGTCGTGATTGGTGATGGCTATAGCGTCAAAATCAAGTTCCGCTGCCGTATCGATCAATTCCCTGGCATCATGGCGAATGATATCTTTCGAATCTTCGGCGGTATGGGTATGGAAATCAACCTTTAAATACTCTGCCATTGCTTATTCGCCGATACGGACAACCGTACACGCCGGTCTAACTTATATAGAAAAAAACGAACTCATGTCATTCCCATGGCAAATCAATGGGAATCTCCTTCGCGCCGTTCTCCTCGGATGAGAGGAGCGTCGACATTTAGGAAAGAGCTTGTTTGACTTTCTCTCCCATTTCCGCCGGCGATTCCGCCACCAAAACACCTGCGGATTTCAAGGCATTCATTTTATCTTCCGCTGTTCCTTTCCCGCCAGCGATAATGGCACCGGCATGTCCCATCCTGCGTCCGGGAGGAGCTGTCTGCCCGGCTATAAAACTGACGACCGGTTTAGTGAATTCTTTTTTGATGTACTCGGCAGCTTCTTCTTCCGCGCTGCCGCCGATTTCTCCAATAAGGACGACCGCTTCCGTATCTCCGTCTTCTTTAAACATGTTTAAGAGCTCAATATATTTCAAACCGACAATTGGATCTCCGCCGATACCGATGGCAGTGGATTGACCGTAACCGGCTTCAGAAACCTGCTGTACCGCTTCATAAGTCAAGGTTCCTGAGCGGGAAATGATGCCGATGGAACCGGGGCTGTGGATATGACCAGGCATGATCCCGATCTTACATTTTCCCGGGGAAATAATGCCGGGGGTATTGGGTCCGATGAGATGGGTTTTTTTCGACGCCAGGAATTGTTTTACTTTAATCATGTCAAAAGTGGGAATGCCCTCCGTTATGCATACCACCAGATCGACTCCGGCGTCCGCAGATTCCATAATGGCGTCAGCTGCGAAAAAGGGCGGAACAAAGATGGCGGAAACATTGGCGGCCTCTTGTTTTACCGCTTCTTCAACCGTGTTAAAAATCGGAACGTCAAGGTGTGTTTGTCCGCCTTTTCCGGGTGTCACCCCGGCCACCACTTTGGTGCCGTATTCTTGCATTTTCCGGGTGTGGAAAGTTCCTTCCGAACCGGTTATCCCTTGCACAACCACCCTGGTTTTTTCATCTATTAAAATGCTCATTTTATACTCCTTCTCATGATTTAGCGAGGGGAACGACTTTTTCCGCCGCTTCTTTCATGCTGGAAGCCGATTGGAAATCAAGTCCTGATTCTTTCAGGATTTTTTTCCCTTGCTCCACATTTGTTCCTTCCAGCCGGACCACCATCGGGATATCAAGGTTCAGCTCGCGGGCTGCGTTGACAATACCGTTGGCAACCAAGTCGCAGCGAACAATGCCTCCAAAAATATTCACCAAGGCCGCTTTGACATCCTGATCGCAAACCAGAATGCGGAAAGCGTTTTTAACCGCCTCTTCATTCACCCCTCCGCCGACATCAAGGAAGTTGGCTGGGCTGCCGCCATGATGCATGATAATATCCATGGTGGCCATAGCCAGACCGGCGCCATTGACCATACAGCCGACATTGCCATCCAGCTTGATATAATTAAGATCGTATTTGGAGGCTTCAACTTCTAAAGGTTCTTCTTCACTGAGGTCCCGCATCTCCGCGATGTCCTGATGCCGTTTCAAGGCATTATCGTCAAAATTCATTTTAGCATCGAGAGCTAAAACATCTCCTTGCTTAGTAATGAGGAGGGGATTGATTTCGGCCAGAGAAGCATCGCTGGATTGGAATGCCTGATAAAGTCCGGTAAAGAACTTGACAGCCTGTTTAAGGGTTTGGCCGCTCAATCCGAGTTTAAAACCAAGTTTTCGGGCTTGAAAACCAAGAAATCCGGTGGACGGATCAATATATTCTTTAAAAATAAGATCCGGGGTTTCCGCTGCGACTTTTTCAATTTCAACGCCTCCCTCAGACGAGGCCATAATGACCGGCGACTCGGTGGCTCGATCGATAACGATTCCAAGATAAAGCTCCCGGTCTATGTCGAGGGCTTCTTCTATCAGTACTTGCTTCACCTTTTTTCCTTCAGGTCCTGTCTGATGGGTGACTAAATTCATGCCGATGATTTCAGCGGCCAGTTTTTGAGCCTCTTCCGGATTTTGGGCGAGCTTAACTCCGCCCCCTTTGCCGCGTCCGCCCGCATGGATCTGGGCTTTGACCACAACCTTCGGTCCAATTTTTTTTGCTATTTCTAAGGCTTTTTCAGGTGTATCGGCGACTTCTCCGCGGGGAGTGCGAACACCACATTTGCTTAGAATCTGTTTAGCTTGAAATTCATGTATTTTCATTGTGCTTCCCCTTTACATTGAGATGTGTCTGAACAGCCCTCGAAACCGGGCCGAGAACCATTCAGGCATAAAATATCTTTTATTATGACTATCGACTCCTGGCGGCTCCAAATACTTATTAAGTGTGAGGCAAAAAATATCGGGAACCGGAAATGCCCGATTTCCGGTTCCCGTTTAAAGCGGGACAGTTAACGCTGGTATTCCTTTTTTCCTTCTTCGTATAGATCGCCCCCGTACATATCATTGATGACAATACAGGGAAATTCCTTGACCTTAACTTTTCTTATCGCTTCCGGCCCCAATTCAGGGTAGGCGATGACTTCCGCTTCCTCAATGCTCTGAGAAATCAGTGCACCGGCTCCGCCCACAGCCGCCACATAAACCGCCTTGTGTTTGCGCAAAGCCTCTTTAACCTCTTCGCTGCGGGAACCCTTTCCAATGGTTCCTTTTAATCCAAGTTTGTAGAGAGTCGGGGCAAATGAGTCCATACGGTAGCTGGTGGTGGGACCGGCTGACCCGATGCTTTTACCGGGCCGGGCGGGTGTGGGGCCGACATAATAAATAAATTGGCCTTTCACATCAATGGGGAGCTCTTCTCCTTCTTCAACCAGTTCAATAAGTTTTTTATGGGCTGAGTCCCTTCCTGTATAAAGATAACCGGTGATATAAACCTGATCTCCGGCATGAAGTTTTTCTATCACCTCATCCGAAACCGGGGTTTGAATATGATGTTCCGCCATTTTAGAGCTTTAAAATATCAATGACATTCCGGACTGCAGCTTCCGATTTCTTAATGGCTTCTTTTTCGTCATCATTCAGGTCGATTTCGACAATGTCTTCGATTCCGTTGGTGCCTAATTTGACCGGAACGCCGAAATACAGGTCATTAATTCCGTATTCCCCTTCCAAGTATGCCGCACACGGAAGAATTTTGTTTTTGTTCAACACAATGGATTCCACCATTTCAGTCACAGCGAGAGCCGGTGAATAATAAGCACTTCCGGTTTTCAGGTATTTTACGATCTCTCCGCCGCCTTTAGCCGTTCTCTGAATGATTTCCTGGAGCCTGTCTTCCGGCATGAACTTGGTGATGGGAATCCCGGACACTGTCGTATAGCGGGCGATAGGAACCATGGTGTCGCCGTGTCCGCCCAAGACCAGAGCTTGGATGCTTTCAACGGAAATACCGGTTTCCATGGCAAGGAAAGTGCGATAGCGGGTGGTATCAAGAATCCCGGCCATGCCGACCACGCGCTGCTTGGGAAAGCCGCTGACTTTAAAAGAGGTATACGCCATTGCATCCAGGGGATTGGAAACGACAATCAGAATCGCATCGGGAGAGTTCTTGACGACTTCTTCGGTTACGGGTTTAACAATATTGAAATTGGCATCAACCAATTCATCCCGGCTCATTCCAGGCTTACGGGGTTTTCCGGCCGTGATAACCACGATATCGGAATCAGCGGTGTCTTCGTAAGAATTGGTGCCGAATATCTTGCTGTCGTATTGACCGACAGGACCGCCTTCCCGCATATCCAAGCCTTTTCCTATGGGCATATCTTCGATTACATCGAGTAATACGATATGCTCAGCCAGCTCTTTTTCCGCGATTTTAAAAGCCGTTACTTCACCCACATGACCGGCGCCTATAACACTAATCTTTTGTTTCATTAAGTCCTCCTGTTCAAATTATGTTTATTAATGTATATCATTCTGCCGTAAACAGAGTTACCTTAGGCTTTTTCCTGATTGACGTATCCTTCCCATTTGCTTTTTAAGTTGGGATCCTGCATGGTTTCCATCAAGTACTCGGCGTATTCAGCTCCGGTGCAGCCGGTATCACGGCCGGTCAGCACGCATTTTTTCTCATAAGTGCCGCAAATATCCAGAGCCATACTCAGGTTCTGGCTTCTTTCCGGATAACCGATATGGTCAATCAGCATAGCCGCCGCCCGGATCATGCTGCAGGGATCAGCGTATTTGGCCCGGCCTTCCTTGACCATACGGGGAGCGGATCCGTGAATGGCTTCGAACATGGCATACCGTTTGCCGATATTGGCGCTGCCGGCTGTACCGACTCCGCCCTGAAATTCCGCGGCTTCATCGGTTAGGATATCGCCGTAAAGGTTAGGAAGAGCCATGACTTTGAACTGGGTTCTTCGCTTCGGATCCACCAGCTTTGCCGTCATAATGTCGATATACCAGTCATCGCATTCGATTTCCGGGTATTCTTTCGCGATCCGGTATCCAACATCCAGGAATTTCCCATCGGATGTTTTAACCACATTGGCCTTAGTGACCAGGGTTACTTTTTTGATATTGTTCTTTTTAGCGTGTTCAAAAGCCAAACGGATAATGCGTTCCGCACCCTGTTCCGTGATGACTTTAAAGTCCATTGCCAAATTGTCGGTTACATTGATTCCTTGACTGCCGAGCACGTAAGCACCCTCCGTATTTTCACGGAAAAACATCCAGTCAATGCCTTCTTTAGGAACTCGTACCGGACGGACATTGGCGAAAAGGTCAAGATAGCGGCGCATAGAAACATTACAGCTCTCAATATTGGGCCATTCATCTCCTTTTCTCGGAGTCGTGGTCGGGCCCTTGAGAGTGACATGACATTTTTTGATTTCGGCCAGCACGTCATCAGGAATTGATTTCATGTGACTGGCGCGGTTTTCAATTGTTAAACCTTCAATATTGCGGATCTCAACTTTTCCGGAATTAATTTCTTCCTGCAGCAGGAATTCCAGTATTTTCCTGGATTCTTCTGCAATAAAAGGACCGATTCCGTCTCCCCCCAAAATCCCAATAATAATGGGCTTGACTGTTTTGTAGTCAATCCATTCCTGAGGCTTCTTCATTTCTTCGACGCGTTGAAGTTGCTCCTCTAGAATTTGACCCAGGTGCTCTTTGGCTTTTTCGATTGCGGCTTGATCAACCATAATTATTCCTCCCATATTTTATTAACCTGAATTATTCAAAATAAATTTAAGTTGTTGGTATGCC
>CAYRTV010000048.1:0-11792 GCA_964427225.1 uncultured Eubacteriales bacterium | reverse complement strand
GTTCCATTTGAACTTTCAATAAAAATCATGTTAATCGCTGATAAAAAAGAATTTGTAAAAATATCGCAATTTTTTTATGAATAATTCAGGCTAATTAATGTAAAATAAAATTAAGGAGATGGAATCATGTCATATTTTCGGGATGGAGTTATAAGATGTCTTTTTGCCGGACTGGCGGCAATGGCCCTGCTTGCCCTAATACCGCCGCTTGCTTATTCCGGTGAGCAGGAGCTGATCCAAAATACGGATCCGGCACAGCGTCTGCAATGGTTTCAGCAGCATCAAGCCCTTAAAGCGGACTCTCCGTTTAAAGATTTAAAATGGCGGCTCATCGGACCGGATACTATCAGCGGCCGCTGTACCGACATTGCGGTTCCGGGAACAGACAGGAATACTGTCTATGTCGGCGCTGCCACCGGCGGAGTCTGGAAAACCGTCAATGCGGGGACAACCTGGGAACCGATTATGGATGAAACCCCGGCCATGTCGATCGGCGACTTGGCGGTGGCTCCCTCCAATCCGGATATTGTGTATGTCGGAACTGGTGAAGCCAATATTTTCCGGGCCTCCGTTGCCGGCACTGGAGTCTATAAATCCGTTGATGCCGGCAAATCCTGGCAGCACATGGGGCTGGCGAACACCCATACTATTGCCCGGATTGTGGTTCATCCCCAAAACCCGGATGTGGTTTATGTGGCTGCCCCCGGACACGAATGGACAGACAACGAAGAAAGAGGCGTTTTCAAAACCACCGACGGCGGGAAAAAATGGGAAAAAGTCCTGTATATTGATGAGAGAATCGGAGCTGTCGACCTGGTCATGGATCCATCCAGCCCGGATACGCTTTATGCTTCAACCTGGAACCGGATCCGCCGGCGCTGGAGCGACCCCATGCCGGGGCCCGGAGATGGAATTTTTAAATCCACGGACGGCGGTGCCACCTGGGAATTGAAGGTTGAAGGCTTGCCCGACTTGCAGAAAACGGGGCGTATCGGCCTGGACATCGCCCGCTCCAATCCCAATGTGATTTATGCTTATGTTGATAATCATAACCCCGGACGCACGGCGGAGGCCGGCGAACGGGATGCTTACGGCCGGCAGAAGCAGGGCCGTGTCATTAAAGGAGCCGAAGTTTACCGGTCGGACGATAAAGCCGAAACCTGGAAGAAGGTCAGCCCGGATACCCGCTACATGGAAGGATTCGGCGGCACCTACGGCTGGGTATTCGGACAGATCCGGGTGGATCCGAATGATGAAGATGTCGTCTATATCATGGGATTGCGCCTGGCCCGCTCTACCGACGGCGGAAAAACATTTAAAACGTTATACTTTCCCGGACTGCACGGCGATCATCACGGCCTCTGGATTAATCCGGCCGATTCCCGGCATCTCATCAATGTCAATGACGGGGGGGTGAATGTATCTTATGATTTTGGCGAAACCTGGCAGAATTTTCATCGCATTCTTCCCCTGGTTCAGTTTTATAATGTGGCATATGACATGGAAAAGCCTTTCAATGTATATGGGTCAGTGCAGGATCACGGCACTTATATGGGCAGCGTGGCGCATGAAATAGTCGGTAATGACTATCTCAGGGATATAGAAACAGCCTGGCGCCCGGCTCCCGGCGGCGAAGGAACCCACGTGGCGGTGGATCCCACGGATTCACGGATTCTTTATTCATCGACCTTTTACGGCCGGCTGCAGCGTTCCGTTTATAAAGACGGGGAATGGGTCAGTAAAAATATTCTCCCGAAGGTCGAAGAAGGCGAGCCGCCTCTTCGCGGTCAGTGGATGGCACCCACGATCATCTCTCCTCATAATCATATGGTTGTTTATCACGGTATGCAGTATCTTTTCCGCTCCGTCGATCAGGGTGAAACATGGGAGAAAATCAGCCCGGACCTGACGTATAATGATCCGGACAAACAGGGAGCCTGGCCTTTTGCTATTCCTTATGCCGCTCTCACCGCCGTATCGGAATCCCCGTTTACATTCGGTTATATTTACGCCGGCACCGATGACGGCCGTGTCCATGTAACCAAAAACGGCGGGGTGCTGTGGACGGAAATAACCAAGGGACTGCCTTACAACAAACACGTATCCCGGATCGTGGCGTCTAAATATGATCCGGATACCGTGTATGTGACCCTGAATGGCCGGCGGGATGATGACTTTAATGATTATATCTATAAATCCACCGATTCCGGACAAACCTGGACGGATATTTCCGGAAATATTCCCGGCGGACCGGTCAATGTGATCCGAGAAGATCCCCGTGAGGAAAATATTCTTTACGTCGGCACGGAATTGGGCGTTTACGTCACCCGCGACGGCGGAGGTCACTGGGATTATCTGGGAAGCGGGCTTCCCGACTGCTTTGTCTGGGATTTGATCATCCATCCGAGAGACAACACCCTGGTCGCGGCGACCAATGGACGCGGCATGTATGTGATCGATGACGTGGCAGCCGTTCAGGAAAGAGAATAGGAGAACGCATATTTTGTCAACCTGAGGAGTAAAGCGGCGCCGGAATCTTAGACTGCTTTGCTCGCTGCGCTCGCGTTCCTGGAGTTGCTTGGATTACTAGAGTTGCTAGGGTTCTATATGATCAACGTGTCCACGGTCAATGCAATTTGATTCGATAGGATAACTTCTCACTTTTTAATTTTCACTTTTTTGATTTCGAACTAATAAGCCGGGTTTATTTGACCTTAATGGTGAAAGACCTTAAACTATTTTTTTGAAAAAAATTAGTCCGGAGTCCGGATTCATCCGACATCCGGGCATAAGTAAAAACGGAGGATATTATGCTGGCAACATTTCGCGGACGGAGTTTCTTGAAACTGCTGGATTTTAACCCGGAAGAGATCCGGTTCCTGCTGGACTTTTCCATGGAGATGAAGAAAGAAAAATCTGCGGGCAAGGAAATCCCTAAACTTAAGGGAAAAAACATTGCTTTGATTTTTGAAAAGACATCAACCCGCACCCGCTGCGCTTTTGAAGTGGCGGCCTTCGACCAGGGAGCTCGCGTCACTTATCTGGGCCCGGCAGGCAGTCAAATCGGGCATAAGGAAACCATGATGGATACGGCCCGGGTTTTAGGCCGGATGTATGACGGCATTGAATACCGCGGATTCGGTCAGGAGAAAGTCGAAGAATTGGCGAAATATTCCGGAGTGCCGGTTTGGAACGGCCTGACGACGGAATTCCATCCCACCCAGGCTTTGGCTGATTTCATGACCATGCGCGAGCATTCGGACAAGCCGCTGCAGGACATTTGTTTTGCCTTCGTCGGAGACAGCAATAACAATGTAAGTAATTCCTTGCTGGTCGGAGCGGCCAAAATGGGGATGGATATCCGGATGGTTGGACCCACGGAACTGCACCCGGAGGAAAAACTGGTGGATGATATCCGGAACGTGGCCGATGAAACCGGGGCGGAAATTTTGATTTCCAATGATATTGCGGCGGTTAAAGGATGCGATTTCATCTATGCCGACGTATGGGTATCCATGGGCGAGCCGGATACTGCATGGGAAAAGAAAATCAATTTGCTGAAACCTTATCAGATCAATAAAGACTTGATGGGTTTGACGGAAAAACCGGAGGTGAAGTTCCTTCATTGCCTGCCCGCTTTTCACAACCGCGACACAAAAATCGGCGAAGAGATCTATCAAAAATTCGGCATCGAGAGCATGGAAGTGACGGACGATGTATTTGAATCCGAAGCCTCCATTGTTTTTGATCAATCGGAAAACCGCCTGCATACTATCAAAGCGGTCATGGTGGCGACTCTGGGAGAATGAGCCAAAGTAGTGTCTGAAAAACCGGACCTGACGGTTACCTGGGTTCAAACGCCGCTTCACTGGGAAGATCCGGCTGCCAACCTGGCCATGTTCAGCCGGAAGCTGGATTCCATTCCCGGCGGTTCCGACTTGATCATTTTGCCTGAAATGTTCAATACTGGTTTTTCAATGCAGGCGGAAAAATTGGCGGAAGACATGGACGGCCCCAGCGTCAATTGGCTGCGGCGAACAGCGGCGGGCAAGCAGTGTGTTGTGACCGCATCCCTGATTATCCGGGAGCACGGTCGATATTATAACCGGCTGGTTTGGATGCAGCCCGACGGCTCTCTGATTCATTACGATAAACGTCATCTCTTTCGGATGGCGGACGAGCATCGCCGTTTCTCTCCCGGTGAAGACAGAGTGATTGCGGAGCTTCGCGGCTGGCGGGTCCGTCCCTTGATTTGTTATGACCTCCGCTTTCCGGTTTGGAGCCGAAGCTGCAGGGACACCGATGTCCTTATCTATACCGCCAACTGGCCGCAGCCGCGAAGCGGCGCATGGAAAATTTTGCTTCCGGCCCGGGCGGTTGAAAACCAGTGTTATGTGATAGGGGTGAACCGTGTAGGTGAAGATGGAAACGGATTGACGTTTTCCGGTGATTCCGGAGCCTATGATGCCAGAGGTGAAATTTTCTGTACAAGCCCTCCTTCTAAGGTGAGCATCGATACCGTTGTTTTTTCCTGGGATGAATTGGATCGGTTCCGCCGCAAATTTCAAGTGGGGTTGGATGCGGACCGGTTTGAAGTCTTATGATGAATCAAGCTATAATTCTATCATAGCCGCTTTTAAGCCGCCTTAAGGAGGGAACAATGAAGACATATGTTTTGATGACCAAACTGGCTCCGGAGGAAAGTAAACAAATGAAAGACCGGGCCTCTCATGGCCGGGCCTGGCTGGAGCAGGTCAAGAAAAAGTGCCCGGATGTCAAATTCCTGGCGCACTATGCTTTGCTGGGGTCATATGATTTTCTCGATATTTATGAAGCCCCCGACGAGGAAACCGCGGCTAAGGTTTCCATGATCAGTCTTTCAAGCGGCGCCTTCCAGGCTGAAAGCTGGACGGCCATCCCGTACAAGCGGTTTCTTGAACTTTGTGAAGAAGTCTGAGTCATGAGCTTGCTTGCCCAGCCCCTGCGTTCCAAGCTTCCCCAAACCGGCACCACCATCTTCGCTGTAATGAGCCGGATGGCGAAGGAACATAACGCACTTAATTTGTCCCAGGGTTTTCCGGATTTCCCTTTATCCCCGGACCTTATCGATCGGGTCCATGCCTATATGCAGAAAGGGCATAATCAGTATGCGCCTTTAGAAGGTATCGAACCCTTGAGGGAGGCGATCTGCCGAAAAGCCTCTGACCTATACGGTGCTGATTATCATCCGGGAAAGGAAGTCAATGTGACAGCGGGCGCAACACAGGCAATTTACACGGCTATCGCCTCTGTCGTGCACGAGGGAGACGAGGTCATTCTCTTTTCCCCGGCTTATGACAGCTACGCTCCGGCTGTTGAAATCCATGGAGGCGTACCGGTCTATTCCTATTTGCACCCTCCGGATTATTCTATTGACTGGGATGAAGTCAATGCGCTGATTTCTTCCCGAACCCGTTTAATTGTGATCAACACCCCCCATAATCCAACCGGTACAGTTCTAAAAAAGTCTGATTTAGAATCGCTGGTCAAAATCACCCGGGGGACGGATATCATTGTGCTGAGTGATGAAGTTTATGAACATATCATTTTTAACAGCCAGCCTCATTGGAGTGCACTCCGTTTTCCCGGCCTGCGAGAGCGGAGCTTTGTGATTTTTTCTTTCGGTAAGCTGTTTCACTGCACCGGCTGGAAAATGGGGTATTGCCTGGCTCCGGGATTTTTAATGAAAGAATTCCGCAGCATACATCAGTTTTTGGTTTATTGCTGTAATACACCGGTTCAATTTGCTCTGGCTGATTTCTTGCAAGACGCTGAAAATTACCGGCATATTTCTGGTATGTACCAGCAAAAAAGAGATGTTTTTCTGAAAAAACTGCAGGATTCCCGTTTTCGGTTTAAACCGAAAACGGGAATCCTGCAGTTTTTTCAGAAAAACATCTCTTTTTTGCTGGTACATACCAGAAATATGCCGGTAATTTTCAGCGTCTTGCAAGAAATCAGCCAGAGCAAATTGAACCGGTGTATTACAGCAATAAACCAAAAACTGATGTATGCTGCGGAATTCTTTCATTAAAAATCCCGGAGCCAGGCAATACCCCATTTTCCAGCCGGTGCAGTGAAACAGCTTACCGAAAGAAAAAATCACAAAGCTCCGCTCTCGCAGGCCGGGAAAACGGAGTGCACTCCAATGAGGCTGGCTGTTAAAAATGATATGTTCATAAACTTCATCACTCAGCACAATGATATCCGTCCCCCGGGTGATTTTGACCAGCGATTCTAAATCAGACTTTTTTAGAACTGTACCGGTTGGATTATGGGGGGTGTTGATCACAATTAAACGGGTTCGGGAAGAAATCAGCGCATTGACTTCATCCCAGTCAATAGAATAATCCGGAGGGTGCAAATAGGAATAGACCGGTACGCCTCCATGGATTTCAACAGCCGGAGCGTAGCTGTCATAAGCCGGGGAAAAGAGAATGACCTCGTCTCCCTCGTGCACGACAGAGGCGATAGCCGTGTAAATTGCCTGTGTTGCGCCCGCTGTCACATTGACTTCCTTTCCCGGATGATAATCAGCACCGTATAGGTCAGAGGCTTTTCGGCAGATCGCCTCCCTCAAGGGTTCGATACCTTCTAAAGGCGCATACTGATTATGCCCTTTCTGCATATAGGCATGGACCCGATCGATAAGGTCCGGGGATAAAGGGAAATCCGGAAAACCCTGGGACAAATTAAGTGCGTTATGTTCCTTCGCCATCCGGCTCATTACAGCGAAGATGGTGGTGCCGGTTTGGGGAAGCTTGGAACGCAGGGGCTGGGCAAGCAAGCTCATGACTCAGACTTCTTCACAAAGTTCAAGAAACCGCTTGTACGGGATGGCCGTCCAGCTTTCAGCCTGGAAGGCGCCGCTTGAAAGACTGATCATGGAAACCTTAGCCGCGGTTTCCTCGTCGGGGGCTTCATAAATATCGAGAAAATCATATGACCCCAGCAAAGCATAGTGCGCCAGGAATTTGACATCCGGGCACTTTTTCTTGACCTGCTCCAGCCAGGCCCGGCCATGAGAGGCCCGGTCTTTCATTTGTTTACTTTCCTCCGGAGCCAGTTTGGTCATCAAAACATATGTCTTCATTGTTCCCTCCTTAAGGCGGCTTAAAAGCGGCTATGATAGAATTATAGCTTGATTCATCATAAGACTTCAAACCGGTCCGCATCCAACCCCACTTGAAATTTGCGGCGGAACCGATCCAATTCATCCCAGGAAAAAACAACGGTATCGATGCTCACCTTAGAAGGAGGGCTTGTACAGAAAATTTCACCTCTGGCATCATAGGCTCCGGAATCACCGGAAAACGTCAATCCGTTTCCATCTTCACCTACACGGTTCACCCCTATCACATAACACTGGTTTTCAACCGCCCGGGCCGGAAGCAAAATTTTCCATGCGCCGCTTCGCGGCTGCGGCCAGTTGGCGGTATAGATAAGGACATCGGTGTCCCTGCAGCTTCGGCTCCAAACCGGAAAGCGGAGGTCATAACAAATCAAGGGACGGACCCGCCAGCCGCGAAGCTCCGCAATCACTCTGTCTTCACCGGGAGAGAAACGGCGATGCTCGTCCGCCATCCGAAAGAGATGACGTTTATCGTAATGAATCAGAGAGCCGTCGGGCTGCATCCAAACCAGCCGGTTATAATATCGACCGTGCTCCCGGATAATCAGGGATGCGGTCACAACACACTGCTTGCCCGCCGCTGTTCGCCGCAGCCAATTGACGCTGGGGCCGTCCATGTCTTCCGCCAATTTTTCCGCCTGCATTGAAAAACCAGTATTGAACATTTCAGGCAAAATGATCAAGTCGGAACCGCCGGGAATGGAATCCAGCTTCCGGCTGAACATGGCCAGGTTGGCAGCCGGATCTTCCCAGTGAAGCGGCGTTTGAACCCAGGTAACCGTCAGGTCCGGTTTTTCAGACACTACTTTGGCTCATTCTCCCAGAGTCGCCACCATGACCGCTTTGATAGTATGCAGGCGGTTTTCCGATTGATCAAAAACAATGGAGGCTTCGGATTCAAATACATCGTCCGTCACTTCCATGCTCTCGATGCCGAATTTTTGATAGATCTCTTCGCCGATTTTTGTGTCGCGGTTGTGAAAAGCGGGCAGGCAATGAAGGAACTTCACCTCCGGTTTTTCCGTCAAACCCATCAAGTCTTTATTGATCTGATAAGGTTTCAGCAAATTGATTTTCTTTTCCCATGCAGTATCCGGCTCGCCCATGGATACCCATACGTCGGCATAGATGAAATCGCATCCTTTAACCGCCGCAATATCATTGGAAATCAAAATTTCCGCCCCGGTTTCATCGGCCACGTTCCGGATATCATCCACCAGTTTTTCCTCCGGGTGCAGTTCCGTGGGTCCAACCATCCGGATATCCATCCCCATTTTGGCCGCTCCGACCAGCAAGGAATTACTTACATTGTTATTGCTGTCTCCGACGAAGGCAAAACAAATGTCCTGCAGCGGCTTGTCCGAATGCTCGCGCATGGTCATGAAATCAGCCAAAGCCTGGGTGGGATGGAATTCCGTCGTCAGGCCGTTCCAAACCGGCACTCCGGAATATTTCGCCAATTCTTCGACTTTCTCCTGACCGAATCCGCGGTATTCAATGCCGTCATACATCCGGCCTAAAACCCGGGCCGTATCCATCATGGTTTCCTTATGCCCGATTTGACTGCCTGCCGGGCCCAGATAAGTGACGCGAGCTCCCTGGTCGAAGGCCGCCACTTCAAAAGCGCAGCGGGTGCGGGTTGATGTCTTTTCAAAAATCAAAGCAATGTTTTTTCCCTTAAGTTTAGGGATTTCCTTGCCCGCAGATTTTTCTTTCTTCATCTCCATGGAAAAGTCCAGCAGGAACCGGATCTCTTCCGGGTTAAAATCCAGCAGTTTCAAGAAACTCCGTCCGCGAAATGTTGCCAGCATAATATCCTCCGTTTTTACTTATGCCCGGATGTCGGATGAATCCGGACTCCGGACTAATTTTTTTCAAAAAAATAGTTTAAGGTCTTTCACCATTAAGGTCAAATAAACCCGGCTTATTAGTTCGAAATCAAAAAAGTGAAAATTAAAAAGTGAGAAGTTATCCTATCGAATCAAATTGCATTGACCGTGGACACGTTGATCATATAGAACCCTAGCAACTCTAGTAATCCAAGCAACTCCAGGAACGCGAGCGCAGCGAGCAAAGCAGTCTAAGATTCCGGCGCCGCTTTACTCCTCAGGTTGACAAAATATGCGTTCTCCTATTCTCTTTCCTGAACGGCTGCCACGTCATCGATCACATACATGCCGCGTCCATTGGTCGCCGCGACCAGGGTGTTGTCTCTCGGATGGATGATCAAATCCCAGACAAAGCAGTCGGGAAGCCCGCTTCCCAGATAATCCCAGTGACCTCCGCCGTCGCGGGTGACGTAAACGCCCAATTCCGTGCCGACGTAAAGAATATTTTCCTCACGGGGATCTTCTCGGATCACATTGACCGGTCCGCCGGGAATATTTCCGGAAATATCCGTCCAGGTTTGTCCGGAATCGGTGGATTTATAGATATAATCATTAAAGTCATCATCCCGCCGGCCATTCAGGGTCACATACACGGTATCCGGATCATATTTAGACGCCACGATCCGGGATACGTGTTTGTTGTAAGGCAGTCCCTTGGTTATTTCCGTCCACAGCACCCCGCCGTTTTTGGTTACATGGACACGGCCGTCATCGGTGCCGGCGTAAATATAACCGAATGTAAACGGGGATTCCGATACGGCGGTGAGAGCGGCATAAGGAATAGCAAAAGGCCAGGCTCCCTGTTTGTCCGGATCATTATACGTCAGGTCCGGGCTGATTTTCTCCCATGTTTCACCCTGATCGACGGAGCGGAAAAGATACTGCATACCGTGATAAACAACCATATGATTATGAGGAGAGATGATCGTGGGTGCCATCCACTGACCGCGAAGAGGCGGCTCGCCTTCTTCGACCTTCGGGAGAATATTTTTACTGACCCATTCCCCGTCTTTATAAACGGAACGCTGCAGCCGGCCGTAAAAGGTCGATGAATAAAGAATCCGTGAATCCGTGGGATCCACCGCCACGTGGGTTCCTTCGCCGCCGGGAGCCGGGCGCCAGGCTGTTTCTATATCCCTGAGATAGTCATTACCGACTATTTCATGCGCCACGCTGCCCATATAAGTGCCGTGATCCTGCACTGACCCATATACATTGAAAGGCTTTTCCATGTCATATGCCACATTATAAAACTGAACCAGGGGAAGAATGCGATGAAAATTCTGCCAGGTTTCGCCAAAATCATAAGATACATTCACCCCCCCGTCATTGACATTGATGAGATGCCGGGAATCGGCCGGATTAATCCAGAGGCCGTGATGATCGCCGTGCAGTCCGGGAAAGTATAACGTTTTAAATGTTTTTCCGCCGTCGGTAGAGCGGGCCAGGCGCAATCCCATGATATAGACGACATCTTCATCATTCGGATCCACCCGGATCTGTCCGAATACCCAGCCGTAGGTGCCGCCGAATCCTTCCATGTAGCGGGTATCCGGGCTGACCTTCTTCCAGGTTTCGGCTTTATCGTCCGACCGGTAAACTTCGGCTCCTTTAATGACACGGCCCTGCTTCTGCCGGCCGTAAGCATCCCGTTCGCCGGCCTCCGCCGTGCGTCCGGGGTTATGATTATCAACATAAGCATAAATCACATTGGGATTGGAGCGGGCGATGTCCAGGCCGATACGCCCCGTTTTCTGCAAGTCGGGCAAGCCTTCAACCTTCAATTCCCAGGTGGCACCGCCGTCCGTGGATTTAAAAATTCCATCTCCGGGCCCCGGCATGGGGTCGCTCCAGCGCCGGCGGATCCGGTTCCAGGTTGAAGCATAAAGCGTATCCGGGCTGGATGGATCCATGACCAGGTCGACAGCTCCGATTCTCTCATCAATATACAGGACTTTTTCCCATTTTTTCCCGCCGTCGGTGGTTTTGAAAACGCCTCTTTCTTCGTTGTCTGTCCATTCGTGTCCGGGGGCAGCCACATAAACCACATCCGGGTTTTGGGGATGAACCACAATCCGGGCAATAGTATGGGTGTTCGCCAGCCCCATGTGCTGCCAGGATTTGCCGGCATCAACGGATTTATAGACTCCAGTGCCGGCAACGGAGGCCCGGAAAATATTGGCTTCACCAGTTCCGACATACACAATATCCGGATTGGAGGGAGCCACCGCCAAGTCGCCGATCGACATGGCCGGGGTTTCATCCATAATCGGTTCCCAGGTTGTCCCCGCATTGACGGTTTTCCAGACTCCGCCGGTGGCAGCGCCGACATAGACAGTATTCCTGTCTGTTCCCGGAACCGCAATGTCGGTACAGCGGCCGCTGATAGTATCCGGTCCGATGAGCCGCCATTTTAAATCTTTAAACGGAGAGTCCGCTTTAAGGGCTTGATGCTGCTGAAACCATTGCAGACGCTGTGCCGGATCCGTATTTTGGATCAGCTCCTGCTCACCGGAATAAGCAAGCGGCGGTATTAGGGCAAGCAGGGCCATTGCCGCCAGTCCGGCAAAAAGACATCTTATAACTCCATCCCGAAAATATGACATGATTCCATCTCCTTAATTTTATTTTACATTAATTAGCCTGAATTATTCATAAAAAAATTGCGATATTTTTACAAATTCTTTTTTATCAGCGATTAACATGATTTTTATTGAAAGTTCAAATGGAAC
>CAYRTV010000047.1:0-11865 GCA_964427225.1 uncultured Eubacteriales bacterium | reverse complement strand
TATGGTTTATACCGTTCTCTGGGATGAAGCAAAAGAACGGGTTTTATTTGGGACCGGCGTCAGGGGCCGGCTTTTCACGGCAGATAAGGAGGAAAAAGTATCTTTGCTGCTGCAGAAGGACGCCGAACAGGTTTATCTGATGAAACAAGGCGCTAGTGGAATCCATATCCTGTCCAATAATCCATCCCAATGGAGTTTGATGCGCCCGGAGCAAAGGTTCGAAGGCGATTACACCAGTAAAGTCATGGATGCCGGGGGCTCGGCTGCCTGGGGGCGCATTACTTGGGACATCGAGCAGCCCGGCGGCGCACAGCTGCAGTTTCAAACCCGCAGCGGCAATTCCGCGGAACCCAATCAGACCTGGTCCAATTGGTCCCCTCCCTATCAGCAAAGTGACGGCGAGCAGATATTAAACCCCAATGGGCGGTATTTGCAGTTTAAAATTTTGTTCAAAACCAATTCGGGCAAGATATCTCCCGCGGTAAAAGACGTGGTTCTCTTTTACCAGCAGATCAACCTTTCCCCCAAGATCAATGAAGTGATTTATCTTCCTCCCAATATTGTATTCCAGGAGCCTCCGCAGCAGGATGAAAAAATTTGGGGATTAAAGGAAGATGAGAAAGAAGTGGCGCGCTCTCAGAGCGGCAATAATGTCAGAATTTCCAAGCAGCTCGAACGGCAGGGATATCAGACTGTCATGTGGAAAGCCTCCGATCCCAATAAAGACAGCCTGCTGTATTCCATCTTCATAAAGCAAGAAGAAGAGGAACAATGGCGCCGGCTGCAGAAGAATTGGAATCCGGAAATCTTTGTTTTTAATACCCTGACCTTGCCCGATGGAGAGTACCGCATTAAAATCGCCGCATCCGATGCCGCTTCCAATCCCGAAGATGAAGCTCTTTCAGCGGAAAAGATCAGCCGCCCGCTGATTATTGACAATTCCCGTCCGGAAATTCAGAATTTCAACGCCCAGCGCCAGGGGAGTTTATTGAAAGTATCCTTTAACGCGAGTGACCGTTATTCGGTTATTAAAGAAGTCCAATATCTGGTCCGGCCGGAAAGCTGGCAAGTTGTTTTTCCAGAAGACGGGATAAGCGATTCCAAACAGGAAACATTCGAGTTCTCTATGACCCTGCCGGAAGAATTTGATAATATGATTACCGTCAAAGTGACGGATGCCCAGGGCAATGTCGGAGTGGCGCGGGCGGAATTTTAAAACCCGCCTTCTGCGGTTGAATCCTTTCCGAAAAAGCTGACTGTTCCCGGCTTAAGCATTTCACTTATTACTTTTCACTCCTGCGAAGCAGTATGAGATCCTTCGCTGCGCTCAGGATGACAGTTGCGCTTTTACTCGTTGATCGACTGAATCCAGATAAAATCAATCCCTATTACAGGTGCTTCTATTTCAGGTTCCGCTCCGGAATAAACCAGTGTTAGTTGGTGCTCTCCGGCACTCAGCTCGGTTTCCGGCAAGGCAAAATTCCGCAGGAGTATCCGGTGCGGCCGATGCAAATCTATTTCAGTTTTTGCTTCTGTAAAGTGGACTTCTTTGCCGTCCAGCACGACTTTGATTTTTCCTGAAAGGGGCGTCAGGGCTAAAGTAAGAAAAATGCGTTTTTTCCCTGCATCCACTATGGTGAATGCCAGCGTTTTTTGCTCGCCCTCATTTTCGGGCCTCCAGAAAAGGCATTCGCCTCCGGCCCACAGCGGATTAGAATTTAAGTGCGTATTTACAGAAGAGGTCTGAATGATTTCTGGGGGAAAAAAGAGGGAATTCCGGGCGCCCATTCGGGCTGCCGGTTTCCAGGGGGTCAGCTTCAAGGGACGGAGGTCTTCCGGCATGACGGGGATATGGTCATCGAACAATCCGGGCCGGCCGTAATGATAACCGATTCTGGCGTAGGAAAGCCCCGGTGTCTTTTCATGATGGAACAATTCCATGAAGAAATCGAGTTTTGTCCGGAAAGGAAGGGGATCGAGTATATGCCAACGATAGTTGGTGACAAATCCCCGGTTCCCAGGTCCATCGTTGCGCGGCTGGCCGCAAAAGGGAAAAGCAAAAATATCTGGCGAGGACCAGGCATAATTATAGTAATCTTCAGAGCCGGTTCCAAAAAGGGAAGGAATTTTATCTGCATCCACAAAGATTTTTTCATCCCCTTCTCCCCACCAGTTACCGTAAGAAGTGGGCACCGGATTAGGATTGAGCAGATAGGAAGCAGACCCAATATAGACACCCTGCCCTTGAGCCAGTAAGAAAGGTAAATCTATCACGGCCTGATTGGAGGCGGTTAATTGGTGATCGGTCCGCCATCGTGCCCGGAAATGCATACTTGTATCTTCTTTCCAGGTGTAATCCTTGAAATGGACGTTTCCCTGTATTTGGATTTTTTGGCGGCCGTGATTTTCCAGGCTGAGCACCATTTTTCGCCGAAAAGGCATGACAAAGCGGCATAGCATGGTATGGTCCGGCTGTACAGAAAATGGCAGCGAGGAATAAGGATTGATTCCGGGTGCCGCTCCAAAAAAATCCCCCAGGGGAGACTGCACTTGGCCCCAAGGATAGTCATCGAAAGCAATCTCCAGGAGGGTTTCCCGCAGAGCCCGCTCCATGTCAGCCGCTTTCGCCCTAAGGCGAAGTTCCGTCACTGCCCGCGGTCCGCTCAAAACCAGGACGTCTTTTTTCTGTCCCGGAAAGAGTTCAGCCTGTATTGGCCGTGTGCTGCTTTCTTCCGGAGCGGCAAGATGTGAGTCCGGATTGCTGAGAGCCAGGGTGACCCGGTCGATGATATCCGCATCGCGCTCCAAATCGGTCGAAGAAAAAGACTTGACGGAGGTATCTTCTTGATAAAGCCGGACCTCAATTTGATAGAAGTGGATCGCTTTTGGATTGCCGGTCCACACTATCCGCAGGCTTTCAGAAAAAGGCATGGGAGCGTATGCGGCCTGACGCTGATATAAGGTTCGTTCAAGGCGTGTCTGATCCAAAGAAGCGATTTGAGGGAATTGATGATAAGGCCGGTGAAGGAAATCAAGGGCTTCGCCTTCATATATTAGATTTCCGTCGATATACACTTCCAATTGACCGGCAATGGCTGCAGACCAGGTCCGGACGACGGCCCCCGGCCCTTTGACATTGCAAATCAGATATTGCCCCGGGTTGCCGGGAGAATAGGGTTGCAGCACCTGCTCGAAATTTGGGACAGGTTCGCCGCCGAAACCATCCGAATTGGCGAACCAGCCCGGACCTTGCGGTGATAGGCTGCGCCTGTCATAGGAAGAAAATTGCACAACCTTGTAATAGGGTTCCGGAAAATATGTCAACCGAGCCAGGTCGATCATTTCTTCAAACAGGCTTCCGGTTGTTACGACTGTTTCTGAAACCGGATCCCGGTCCCCGGGCATCCCCGCAGCTAAGCAGGTGATAAAAATTAAACCGGCCGCTATTTTTTTCATTGTTCCTCCCTTTTTAATCCGGAGTAGAATCATTATAAAAAAATCATTTAGAGTTTTCACCTTTTTTCTTCCCTAAACCGGTGAAGGGTGAATGGATTGGGGAGGCGCAGCGACAAAGCATTGACACAGACCGCCTTAACTTTGGATAATAAACAGGTTATGAACGAAATGGAAATCTTTGTATCCGCACCGGGACGTCTGTGCCTTCTGGGCGAGCATCAGGATTACTTCGGGCTGCCGATTCTGGCAGCCGCGATTGATCTCCGGGTACGCATCACCGGACATAGAATCAAAGAAAAAAAATTTGCGCTGGATCTTGCGGACATCAAGGAAAAAGCGGAGTTTCCTATAGGAAAAATACTTGCTTATGTCTCCAAAAGGGATTATCTTCGCAGCGGAGTGAATGTATTAGCCCGCCGGCAGGTTCGTTGGAATTCAGGCTGGGCATGCCGCCTCAGCGGAGACATCCCCATTAATTCCGGTACCGCCAGTTCTTCGGCTCTGCAGGTGGCATGGATCAGTTTCCTGCTGGCCGCTGCCGAAGACAGCCGCGCGGATGATCCTAAAACCGCAGCGGAACTGGCTTTCGAATCCGAAGTGGCTGAATTTGATGAGCCCGGCGGTAAAATGGATCACTACACCTCAGCCCTCGGGGGGGTGGTATCCATTCATTTTGGGCCGCCGCTTAAGGCTGATTCTTTGACTCATTCGCTGGGCGATTTCGTGCTGGCCGATTCCATGGTGCGCAAGGATACCACCGGAACTCTGGGATTTATTAAATCCCATGTTTTCCGCGCGGTGGAACGGATAAGACGGGAAGATCCGGAATTCGGCCTGAAACTATCTCTACCGGAAGCGGCTGAAAAATCTTCTGTCCGTCTTTCCACTGCGGAAAAGCGGCTTTTATCTGGTACGCTGAAAACCAGGAATATAACCGCCGAGGGGGAGCGGCTGCTGCGGAGCGGTGAGTTGGATCATGAAACATTGGGATGCCTTTTAAACCGTCAGCAGCAGGTTATACGGGAAGATCTGCAGATTTCTTCGCCGCGCATCGATCAGCTGATTGACACTGCTCGAGATGCCGGCGCTTTGGGTGCAAAGATAAACGGGTCTGGAGAAGGCGGCTGTATCTTTGCCTATTGCCCCGGCTGCGCGGAAACGGTCGCAGAAGCTTTAGAAAAGCTGAACAGCCGGGTATTTATAGTTAAGGTTGGGGGCGGACTTGAAGTGCAAGGAGTGATGATAGATGATTAATGCAACACAGCTTAGAAAAGGAATGGTGATCAAGGTTGATGACGAAATATATAAAATTGCCGACACAACCCATGTGACTCCGGGAAAAGGGCAGGCTCTGATGCAGACCAAACTGAGGAAACTTAGTGACGGTACACTTCACGACCACCGTTTTCGGTCCAAGGACAAAGTTGAGCAGGTTTATATGGATGAAATCGAAGTGGAATACCTTTATCAAGACGGCAGCCATTTTGTGTTCATGGATACGAAAACCTATGAACAAAAACGCCTGTCTGAAGAGGCTTTGGGGGATACATTGAACTATCTGGTTCCCAATGTGGTATTTACAATTGAAATGCATGAGGGAAAACCGGTCGGGGTGAACCCTCCTCTGACCATTGAGCTGAAAGTCACTCAAACCGAACCTTATCTGAAAGGCGCCACACAATCAGCCAGCAATAAGCCGGCTGCTTTGGAAACCGGGATCACTCTCAATGTTCCTCAATTCATAAAAGAGGGGGATGTTATCCGGATTGATACCCGGGATGAAAAATATTTAGAGCGGGTCAAAGATTGATCCATTCGGTGTCGCAACTGTTTTTTCTGGGAACCGGAGGAGCATCTGCCTCCAGGGAGCGGGACAACACCTCGCTCCTGCTTAAAAATGACAGGGATCTTTTTTTGATCGATTGCCCAGGCTCCGTAACCAGGAAAATCAGATTGCTCGGCCTCGATCCGGTCAGACTTCGGGCTCTTTTTATCACCCATACCCATCCGGATCATATTTATGGGCTTCCTTCGCTGATTCACAGCATGATGCTCGAGGAAGCGGTCCTGCCGGTTTACGGGTCACGCGAAAGCTTGAAATTCGCAGCGAAACTGCTGGATTTGTTCGGCCTGAGGCGGGAAAAGATCAAATACAGGGTGGAATTCATGCCCCTGGCTGCGGATGATGCATTTACTCCGGCAACCGGGATGAAAAGCCGGGCATTGCCGGTCCGGCATAAATCCTCTTCTTTAGGATTGCATATACGTGTTGAGCGGGTAAACACGGATTTTGTCTATACCGGGGATACGGCGGTTTGTCCAGACCTGTTTAAGCGGTTTTTCGGAACGGATTATCTTGTCCACGACTGCAGTGTTCCCAGCCGGTTTTTCCGGCTGCATCCGGATCTGCCGGAACTGCATACCCAGTCTCTGGATTTAGGCCGGCTGGCGGAGCATGCAGGTATCCGCTGCCTGGTACCGGTGCACTTTTTCGGTGAAGCGGATTTTAAAATAGAGGAAATGGAACAAGAGATAAGAAAGCATTTTAAAGGGGCTCTTTTTATTCCCAATGATATGGATCAGCTTATGCTGAAGGCCGGAGGGCGTGATGAAGGCTGATACTGATACTCTCTTTATCAACGGCCGCATCTGGACAGCCGCACCGTGCCAGCCTTGGGTGGAAGCAGCAGCGGTTTTCGGGGGTTCCATTATCGCCGTCGGGACATCCCGGGAAATAAGAGAATTAGCCGGAGATTCCACCCGCATTGTCGATTTGGAAGGCCGGTTCGTTTGCCCCGGATTTATAGACAGCCATACTCATTTTCTTGATTCCGCTCTTATGCTGACTGAAATTCAGCTGCGTGATGTGAAGACACAAGCGGAGTTTACAGCCAGATTCGAAAGGGAAGCGGAGAATAAAAGATCCGGCGAATGGATTTTGAATGGGGAGTGGGACCACCAGAACTTTATTTCTCCCCGGCTGCCTTCCAAGCAATGGATTGATCCGGTCACGCCTCATAATCCGGTATGTGTCACGCGAATGGATATGCATATGATCCTGGTCAATTCACGGGCGCTGCAGATCGCGGGCATTGGCCGCAGCACTCCGGACCCCGAGGGAGGGCTTATTGAGAGAGATGTCCGCACCGGTGAGCCGACCGGCATTCTAAAAGACGGTGCCATGAAGCTGGTCACCCGGCATATCCCGGAGCTTTCCCGGGCGAAACAACGGGAAGCAGCCCGGACCGGCATGCATTATGCCCATAGCCTGGGTTTGACATCCGTGCACGACATGTCGGATTTCAACAGCCTGGAGGTTTTCCGAGAGCTGGACACACAAAACAATTTAAGCGGGCGGATTTCCGTATATCTGCCGGTATCCCAAATCGAGCGGGTTTTAGAATGGATGGAAACCTCTGATTCCAGTTCCAAAAGGTTGAAAATAGCGGGATTAAAAGGATTTGCAGACGGATCTCTGGGCTCAAATACCGCTCTTTTTTTTGATCCTTATTCTGATGATCCCAGCGGCTGCGGCCTCCTGGCTCCGGATATGTATCCAAAAGGAATAATGGAAGAACGTCTCCGCAATGCGGACCGGGCCGGACTGCAGGCAGCGGTGCATGCGATTGGGGACAAAGCCAATCATCTCGTTTTGAATATTTTTGAAATAATCATGCAGCAGGGAGGGCCGCGGGACCGCAGATGGAGGATTGAACACGCTCAGCATTTGACATCCGGGGATATCACCCGCATGGGAGAGCTGGGAGTCATTGCATCGGTGCAGCCCTTTCATGCCGTTGATGACGGCCGCTGGGCTGAAGACAAAATTGGAAAAGCCAGGCTCAAAACCGCGTATCCCTACTATTCTCTGCTTAAAGCTGGGGCCGGGATGGCATGCGGTTCGGACTGGTCGGTGGCCCCGCTGGATCCGCTGCAGGGAATCTATGCCGCGGTGACCCGCAGAACGCTGGATGGCAAAAACCCGGAGGGATGGATTCCGGAACAGAAAATAACTCTGGAACAGGCATTAAAAGGATATACCATCAACGGGGCCTACTCTGAATTCTCTGAAGAAATGAAAGGTTCAATCGAGCCGGGAAAATGGGCCGATATGATCGCTCTGGACCGAAACCTGTTTGCAATTCCGCCTGAAGAGATCCGCAAAGCCAAGGTTGTGCTGACTGTCTGCAGCGGGGAGATTGTTTACCGTAAGTGAAATCCGCAAAACGCAAAACGCGAAACGCAAATTACTCCGCACTAGACAGAATATTCTGAGATCCTTTGCTTATTGCCGGCGAACAGTATAGGAAGAAAATCGTTGACTTGAAAATACAATTTGTTATGATGATTTGTATTCTTTTAGCCGAAGTCTTGTGAATTTTTTTGGAAAATTTAGGTTATCCCAATGATTATGAAACATTGCAGCCGGTCTATTTTTGGGCAAAGCCGCCGGTGCATTTATGGGGAAAGCAAACCTTTAGGTGAGGAGGGTCCATGAATATTGGTGTGATTAATGAAAGTTCAAAAATTGAAAACCGGGCTGGTTTATCGCCTAGTGGAGTTTCTTTTCTAGTGGAAAAGGGACATTCTGTTTTCCTGCAGGCAGGCGCTGGGCAGAAAGCCGGCTACTCGAATGAAGACTACAATGAATTGGGTGCGGACATTGTGTTCACCAAAGAAGAGGTCTTCGGGAGATCCGATGTGGTTCTCAATATATCTCCGCTGAATGAAGAAGAATGTGAACTGGCGAGAGAGAATCAGATCCTATTCGGATTTCATCATTTGGCGGTGGCCAAGAAAAGCATAGTGGAAGGGCTGCTGAAGAAAAATGTCACCATGATCGGTTATGAGATTGTCGAGGATGGAGAAGGCGACTTGCCCTTTATCGGCAGCTTGAGCGAAATCGCCGGGCAAATGTGCCATGTTATTGCCGGTTATAATCTTCAGACCAGCCAGGGAGGCCGCGGGTTGATCATCGGCGGGGTGGTCAGCGTGCCGCCCGCAACCGCGGTGATTATCGGCAGCACAATTTTAGCTCAAAGCGCCATCAAAGCGATGATGGGCGCCGGTGCTCACACCATTGCCTTAGGGCGGCACATGGACCGGCTGCGGATATTGGAAGGAATGACCGGAGGAAGATTGGCCACCATGATGGCCAGTCATTATAATATTTCCCGAATGGTCAAGGTCGCGGATATTCTCATAGGCGCGGTTTTGCGTCCTGGAGAAAAAGCGCCCATGCTGATTTCCCGCGACATGGTAAAAGAGATGAAACCCGGCTCCATTATCATTGATCTTTCGATCGACCAGGGCGGATGCGTGGAAACCAGCCGTCCTGCGACTTTGGATGACCCGACTTTTGTAGAAGAAGGAATTATTCATTACTGCGTGCCGAATATTACCTCCGCTGTCAGCCGCACCTCGACCAAAGTGCTGTCCAATATGGTCGTGCCTTATTTACTTGAAATCGGGGAAGCGGGTATACAGGAAGTCTTGCAGTATAACCAAGAACTGTCCCGAGGGGTTTATATTCATCAGGGACACATCGTGAAAAAAACCACGGCGGAGCGTTTTAATTTGGATCATAAACCTCTGACATGAATATAACACAGGAATTCAATATCAGGTGAAATAGCATGGAAAAAATATTAAAACAATTTCGACCGGAGAAGAAAGAACTTATCCATCTTCTACACAAAGTGCAAGCGGAACATGGATATATTTCTCCGGAAGCTATTACTGAGATTGCCCGGTTTTTAGGTATTTCCGAAGGAGAAATTTATGGTGTATTGACCTTTTACCGGGCTTTCACCCTGAAACCGAAAGGGGAGCATACCATCACCATCTGTATGGGAACGGCATGCCATGTCCGGGGGGCACCCCGAATCTTGGATGAATTCTCCCGCCGCTTAGGGATTGCATCCGGAGAAACCAGCGAAGATGGGAAATTTACCCTGGAGACGGTCAATTGTGTGGGGGCTTGTGCATTGGGTCCCATTGTTATTACTGATGGAGAATATCATGGAGAGGTTAAATCCAAAGACCTCCAAGGCATATTAAAAAACGTTAAAATAGAGAAGGAGACCGGTTAATGTCCAAATCCGGCCTAAAAGAATTCCAAAAGTATCGGGAGGAGATTCTCGAGTCCAGAAAATCAGACCGCCCCTGCATCACTATTTGCGGCGGGACCGGCTGTCATGCTTATGGATGCATGAAAATTGCGCGGGGTTTTGAAGAGGGCATTCAGGAAAAGGGATTGCAGGACAAAGTGGATGTCCGAACCACCGGCTGTCATGGATTTTGTGAGCGCGGCCCGATTGTTGTCATTCAGCCGCAGGGAATTTTCTACCAGAGAGTCAAGGAAAAGAATATTCAGGATATTATTGATAAAACCGTATTGAATAATGAAGTAATCCAGGACCTTCTGTATAAAGATACGGAAACCGGTGAAGAAATCATCGAGGAAGAAAATGTTCCTTTTTACCGGAAACAAAAACGCATCATTTTCGGCAGCAACGGTTTTATCGATCCCAAAGAGATCAGCGATTACATCGCTTTGGACGGCTATCAGGCTTTAGCCAAAGCCCTGACCGAGATGTCTCCGGAAGACATAATCCGCGAAATCAAAGATGCAGGTTTGCGGGGACGCGGCGGCGGCGGATTCTCCGCCGGCGCTAAATGGGAGATATGCCGGGCCGCTGCGGGAAGGCCGAAATATATCATCTGTAATGCCGACGAAGGCGACCCGGGGGCTTATATGGACCGCAGCCTTTTAGAAGGCAACCCTCACAGTGTTATCGAAGGCATGATCATAGGCGCTTACGCCATAGGAGCCAGCGAGGGATATATTTATGTCCGGCTTGAATATCCTCTGGCCGTGGAAAATATCACCCTCGCTCTGGAGCAGGCCCGGGACCGCGGACTGTTGGGTACATCCATCCTCGGTTCGGATTTTGATTTTGACATTCATGTTTTCAAAGGAGCCGGAGCTTTTGTTTCGGGGGAGGAAACTTCACTGATGGCCTCGATCGAAGGCCAGCGGGCTTTTCCCCGTCAGCGGCCGCCGTATCCGGCTGAAAAAGGATTATGGGGAAAGCCGACCAATATCAATAATGTTGAGACTTGGGCTAATGTTCCCGTCATTATCAGCAAGGGCTCGGATTGGTATCAATCCATCGGAACGGAAACCAGCAAGGGAACCAAGATATTTTCCCTGGTGGGCAAAATCAACAACACCGGGCTGGTGGAGGTTCCCATGGGGATCACTCTGCGGGAAATCATCGACGACATCGGCGGCGGCATTAAGGACGGAAAGAAATTCAAGGCGGTTCAAACCGGCGGGCCTTCGGGCGGATGCATTCCACAGGACATGCTGGACCAGCCCATTGATTTTGATACCCTGGCTAAAGCCGGGTCCATCATGGGTTCGGGCGGAATGATTGTCATGGATGAAGAGACCTGCATGGTGGATGTTGCCCGGTATTTTCTTTCCTTCACTCAGGAAGAATCCTGCGGCAAATGCGTTCCCTGCCGGGTAGGAACCAGACAAATGGTGGATATTTTAACCCGGATTACCGAGGGAAAAGGAGAAACGGAGGATCTGGAAAAACTGGAACAGCTGTCCCAAACTGTTCACTGCGGCTCCTTATGCGGGCTGGGACAGACCGCACCCAATCCGGTTCTGACCACAATGCGTTACTTTGAGGATGAATATATTGCTCATATTCAGGACAAAGCCTGTCCGTCTTTAGCCTGCAAGGAATTGATTTGCTATTATATCGAGCCGGAAAAGTGCATCGGCTGCATGTTATGTAGGAAAAGTTGCCCGGTGGATGCCATTTCCGGAGAGCGCAAGGAAGTTCATTTTATTGACCAGGAAACATGCATCAAGTGCGGCGCCTGCCTGGATGTCTGTCCCCCGCGAGCGCAGGCCGTATCCAAATATACCGGCCGGGAAAAGGACGAAATACTCAACCAAAGCCGAAAGGATTGAAATCGGAAATGAAAGTCACGATTGATGGAAAAACCATTCAGGTAGAGGGTCCTAAGACTGTTTTAGATGCGGCCCGGGAACAAGGAATATTCATTCCCTCGCTGTGCGACCATCCCGACTTGGAACCTTTTGGAGGATGCCGGTTGTGCCTGGTCGAAATTGAGGGCCGCAGGGGTTACCCCCCAGCCTGCAGCACCTATGTGGAAGACGGAATGTCTATTCAAACCGATTCGCCTAAAATCAAGGAACTCCGGCAAGGAGCCTTGGAACTGATTTTATCCGAACATCCCAATGCTTGTTTGGTCTGCCGGGAAAAAGAAAACTGTGATGAGTACAAATCCACCATCCGGAAAGTGGCCGAAGTCACCGGGTGTGTGTTATGCCCTAATAACGGCCGGTGTGAGCTGCAGGATGTT
>CAYRTV010000046.1:0-11987 GCA_964427225.1 uncultured Eubacteriales bacterium | reverse complement strand
GTCAAATTATGCTTCGGCTCCTGCTTATATGGACAAAGCAGATTGGAATTTTTTCGCCGCTTAGCACCTCTGGAGGACAAGGATTATTCATTGTTGAAATTATAAGTCAGCCGTTTCAGGATTCATTCTCCAGCACCGCTTGCAGAAACGGATCGCGGCCGGTCCGGTAATCCTGAAAGGTCATCTCCACGGCGATATCCGGCATGAGCGACGGCGTGTCTTTTTCCGCATGGGTGAAATACTTTGTGGAATAGGATACCGCCATTTTGGTGTTGGGCAGGGTCAGGAATTTGAGCTCGCCGTAATGATTGGGCTTGCCGCCGGTAGGTTCCCCCACCAGGATCGCCTCGGTCTTTTTCCTGAGATCAATGGCATTGAGGATGGCGGAGGAAAAGGTCTGGCGGCCGATGATGACAAACAGCCGGCCCTTTTGGTTGAGTGTCTCATGCTGCGCCAAGGCGTCGATAAAAGGGTCTAAAATACCTGAATTGCCGCCCCCGTTATTGCGCACATCGATGACCAGCTTTTCCACCGGTTCAGCGTCGATTTCAGCCAGCAGGCGCTGGGAAAATTCACTGAACGGTTCGGCCATGTGTTCGCGGCAGGCATTGTATTTGAAATACATGATTTTCTTATCCGGCAGATATTCATACCAGTAGAACCGGCCGCGATTTTGCCGGTAAAGCGGCCAGCCGCTGTCATCCCGCATATCGACAACGCCTTTAAACATCCCGCCCAATGGAAGAGACGTCATGTCTGCGGTGACTGTGTGTCCCTTTTCATTCTCCACAGTCAGCCGCATGGTTTCGGTATCCGGAATAATATTGAGGCCGTGGAGGTGCTGGGCGGACGCAAGGATTTGGGGAATGCTGCTCTTAAGCTGGGCCCGGTTTTCATGGGGCAGGATTTCACTGAAGGCTTCAATGACTTCGTCTATCGAATGATCCTGCACCCGGGTGATACGGCCATACAGGATTTTTCCATATTCCGGGACCGTGTTCAGAACATAAATGCCGTCCTCGAACCAGTAGAGCATAAGAGGAAACGCGCGTAAGATCTGCGGCCGGAGCCCGGTGTGCGAGTCGCCCGCCGCCGCGACCAGCCGGGACAGCCCCACCTGGAATTCATCCTGGCTAAGCTCCGGCAGGCGCTGCTTGAATTCCGCGGCCATCGCGCGGAATTCTTGTTCGCATATTTTAAAAAAGAGGTTGATATGCCGCTCGGGCAGCTCTTTGACCAGATACTCCACATCCTCCGCCCATTGTTCGGGGAGCGGTTTTTCCTGCACAAAGCCGGCAATTCCGGATATCGTGCAAAAATGAACAAAGACGGCAACTATAAAAAACGAGAATTTTTTGTTGACCATGGATCCTCCTTTTTTCGAAATGGGCTTACAGGTCAGTGCATGCAGTCTTAGGCTGCGTTGCCGAATGAATCAGTACCGTTTCCTCGTGCAAAACGCCGTCTAAGATTCCCGTCGCTTGCTCCGGGAATGACAAGCGGGCCATTTCTATTTGGTGCGGGCGGCAAAGTCTCCATGATTCATTATTACATAAACATAAACAAAAAGTTGTGCGTTTTTTCAATATGAGTGTACATAAGTCGGATTAATAGAAAAGAGGGGCCGGATTTATGACACCCGCCACTCCTTCCCTAAAAAGCTCGGCCGGGTTGATGACCTGGGAAAGGTTTACAAGGAAGATACGCCGCCGCACCGCCAGCTGGAATTGAATTAAGCAGCACCTCAGCGATCCGGTTACTGAATCTGTGGATTTACATCGGGTTGTGTTTTATAATGCTATCCCATGAAAAAAAACACTGTCTTTTTATTGGCTGCTTCAGGAGATACAGGTGAATGAACCCGAAGTTTTTTTCCATGTAGGGCTGGCCAAAACCGGCACCACCTATCTGCAGCATACATTTTTTCCCATACTCAAAGACATCAAATATATCCAGAGAACCAAATACCGGGATTTTAAATACGCCAAAATCATCCGCACGACGGATTATGACCGGTATTTGATTTCCAATGAATTCGACCGCCAGTTTTACCGGGAGATCAGCAACATCGCATCCGTTTTCCCGGACGCAAAAATCATCATTGTGCTGAGAAGGCATGATAAATGGATTGCGTCCCAATACCGTCGCCGCATAAAAAACGGATATGCCTTTTCGTTTAAAGAATTCCTGGACCTGGACAAGGACAAGGGTTTCTGGAAGCAAAAGGACATGTATTTTTATCCCATGCTGCAGGCGATTGAAGAAACCTTCGCCAGCCGGCCGCTTATCCTTTTCCATCAACAGCTGCAGGACGATCCCTATGCGTTTATGGACACATTCGCTGCATTTGTCGGCGCTTCTTATGACAGAGACGCCGTCAACCTGGCGCCAAAGCATCAAGCCTTCAATGACCGGCAGCTGAAATTCATCCGGAAACGCAGCCGGTCGCTTTTCAGCCAGGATTTTGAATATTCGGACAAATACTGGGTGAGCAAATTCCAGCGGCTGTTCCGGATGATACCCCGCTATTTTATTCTGTATTCCTCCGCTTTGATGCCGGACCGTTTTGTGGATGACAAACCGCTTATCCCGCCTGAAGAGCTGGCGCGGGTCCGGGAATTTTTCCAAGAGGACTGGGAGAAATGCGTTGCCTATACCGAAGCTGTTCGAGATTTTTCGTCGCTGCGCCCAGAATGACAAAAGGGCTACGCAACGGAAAGGCTAGGCGGCGCGACTCGCTCCGTCCGAGTTACTATAGAGTTGCTTGGGTTACTAGGGTTGCTCGGGTTCTTGCTCGCTTCGCGAGCGTTCATGCGTTCCAAGCATCCCCAGGCTTTGGTTTATTTTTGATTTTTGATTTCTCTTCACTCTTCACTCTTTACTGAAAAACAACATACCGCGGATGTCCATCGATAATAATTTTATCTCCATTTACCGGAAGTTCGGCGCCGTCACGCTCCACAATTTTTTCCGCTTTCCCCGGAAGGGCAAATTCCACCGTCGCCTCCTCTTCTCTTGACCAAACCGCGGCCAAACGGTTCTTTTCTCTTTGAAAAATGAAGACCTCCGCTTTAGGATGCGGGATTTTCTTAATAAACTCCGTCCCCTTAAGCTGAGTCACCATGGTTTGATAGGCATACAAACCGGGACGCCTCCGCCAAGGCTCCTCGCGACTGTCAACCAGCCCGTAACCGGGAGCCGCCAGCTGCCAATAGGTGATGCGGTCCACAAAGCCTGATGCAAGGCAAAGAATGTAATACCGCACCAGAAATGAAGCCTGTTCCTCCTCAGTAACAGTCAGGTCTTCACCAACGGGAGAATACTTTCCTGTTCCCCGTACCGGCCAGTTAAACTCTGTGATCCAAAGCGGGGCCGGCTTGCGGCTGCTCCGGTCCACAATGGCTTTTAAAAGCGCCAGCTTCCGGCTGGTGCTCCAGCCGCTTTGCCTATTTTCCGGGGCACCCACCCGGTCCACATAAAGGAGTGACGTGACCGCATCAAACGGAATCCGTTTGAGAATGGGGGCATAGAGGTGGAATTCAAAATCAATGACAGCGGGGCCGGCGAGTTTCACGCCATGTTTTTCCGATGCTTCAAACGCGGCCTGAGCCAGGCCAAGATATTCCTTGTAATGCCACAGCCCCCATTTGATCCGGTTCCAGGCATGGCCTATTTCAAAAACAGAAGCATAATCCTTAAATTGGGAAAAAACCATATCCACAAATGTCCGCCATTTCTCCGGATTCAGGACATCCTCTCTATCCTGAAGCATAGCAACGGTGATATCCAGGCCGGTCTGTTTCAGCAGCCGGCAAAACACAAGCCGTTCAGCCAAAGCTTCCGGCTCCCAGGAATGAACGCGCACCAGGGTTTTTGTCACCCCGGTTTCTTTAAGGAGGCGAATCACCTCTTCATTTTTTCCAGCGGATGGTGAAACCGTGACAGCAAAGGGATCGCCGACAGGAGAAGAGGTCCGGTACATCGTCTTCCGGTACTTCCGGTAAAGCGGGATGACGGCCGCTGCTTTCCGGAGGTTGGCAGCGGTTAATGAAAAATAGCTGACGGCGTGTTTGAGATGGTGCCAAATCCGGTTTTTCCTGGGAATAGATATATCCGGCTGGTCCGAATAGGAATTCCAGGTATATTGTTCTTTCATTTCAGTCTTATTTCCAACATAAATTCCAATTAATTAACCAGGGCGGTTTCTCCGCCACCGATACATGAAATTGATCCCACATGTCATCATGCGGCCTGCGGCAGCAGGCCGTAGGGATCTTATGCTGCTTCGGGGAATGTGAGACAGCATCGATTAATCATGCGATGCATTACAAGGTCCTGACGTCGCTTCGCTCCTCAGGATGACAATGGACTTCGTTTCCATAGATTCGATTTCCACAATTCTTTTCCGAATAAAAAATACCAGAATTCGTGCTATCCGTAAAGAAACCAGCCGGCCGCAAAGCAATTGAAAAGGCCGCAGTAACCAAGTAAAATGAATTCCGTTCTTTTCAGGAGAAAATATTTGAGGACAAAAGTCGATTTAAAATCTGATCCCCATTCTATAAAAAAGATTTTGATTATCCGTCTCCGCCGTATGGGCGACAACATCATGACCACCCCGGCAGTAACCGCATTAAAGCGAAACTTTCCGGAAGCTTCATTGACCTATATCATCGAGGAACCGTTCCGGGAGGTGATCGAGGGCAACCCGCACGTGGATCATTTGATTGTACTGCCGCGAAAACAGAAAACCCATGATCTGATAAAAGACATCCGGCGAATAAGAAAAACAAAATATGATATTCTGATTGACCTGTTCGGCGGGCCCAAGGCCGCCTGGATCACTCTCTTCGCCAAAGCCCGGTTTAAAATCGGCTATGCCGTGAAATACAAAAGCTTGATCTACCATATCCGGATTCCCCGCAGTCCGCAAAAGGGATATATTCACAGTGCGGAGAGTCACTTGAATGTGGTTAAGGCCCTTGGAGCTGAGGTCAACCCGGCTCCGCCTTTACTGGTGCCGGATGCATCGCCGGAAAAAAAAAAGAAAATCGATCAATTCATTGAAGACCATAATTTAGCGGATTTTCCCCTTATCACCATGCATATCGGCGCCGGCAATGCATTCCGGGACTGGGGGGCGGAAAATATAATCGAACTTATCCGCCTTCTGCAGCAAAATCAGGATGTGCGCATTATCCTGGTTGGGGCCGCACATGAAAAACCGCGGGCTGACCAAATGGCCGGAGAAAGCGGACACCCTGTGTTTTCGCTTGCGGGACAGCTGGGTCTAAAGGAGCTCCGCGAGCTCATAAGCCGGTCTGTCCTGTATATCGGTCCGGACAGCGGGCCCATGCACCTGGCGGCCTCGACCGACACTCCTATTGTGGCTTATTTCGGCCCTACTCTTCCAGCCCGTTTCCGGCCCTGGCAGGCAAAGGCGCGGGTCATCGAAAAGGAACTGGACTGCCGCTTAACCTGCCGCCAGCGGGAATGCATTTACGGCGATTTCCGCTGCATCCGCACTATCACCCCCGCCGAGGTCTATGCCGCCTGCCGGAAAATGCTTACAGAGCGTGCATAGCTCTCGCGTTCATTTTTTACTTTTCACTTTTTGCTGAATTTCTCTTTACTCTTTAATACTGAAGCAGTTCAGGATCCCGCGGGCGCTGACACGCCCTCAGGATGACAGAATGCTTCGCGTCTCAGGATGGTCAATCCATTGTCATCTCCAGGCCGCGTAGCGGCCGAGGGGATCTTAGACTGCTTCGCCTGAGTTGACGGAACCGTTTAGGAATCTCCGGATGAAAGCTGCCTTGTCAATTTTGCCCTAATGGTTTAGAATTAGACGCAGTTCCAGGAATTGAGGATAAAATATTTACAGGAGCAGGTATCATGAAAAAACTAATATTAGTATTCGCCGTTCTCTTTTCATTCCTTCTGGTTTCATGCGGACAGGATAATTCCGAGACAACCAGCCAATCCGCAACAACAAGCAAATCGCCGGAGAAAAAAGACGAAGAGATCACAGTTGAGAGGTACGTGAACTATTATAAGGAAGCCGATGCATTGTTGATGGAAAAATACTGGCCTCAGTTTAAAGGCAAATCATACAGCGAGGCAAAAGATTTATATGCCCAATACAAAAAAGAAGCAAAAGCGCTGTTTGAAAAACATAACATAGAAAACCCCAAGGACCTATATTCATTCTTCAGAAGAAACTTCAAGGACATTGAAGAATTCAGGAAGAACGACCCCGATTATACCAAGCACCCCGAATACGATGAAGCAAGACTGCAGCTTTCTGACTATGCCATAAAAGAAGCCGCCGGGAAATAATACATTAGATTTAAACTATTTGAAATCATTCACGGTTTTTAAGCGGCCGCGGGGATCTTAGACTGCCTCGCCTGAGTTGACGGGCCCGTTTCATTCAGCGATACAGCACAAGATCCTTCACTTCGCTCCGGCCGACCCTGCCAGGTCGTTTTCGAAATAATGAGCCAGTTTAAGGGATTTGACTTAAGTCAATGTTTTCCCTTTTGAAAACGGCTATCTTATTACAGGCTGACAGCGGATCTGTCGTTTTTGAACTAAAAAATTAGAGCAGGAGGTAAAAAATGTTTTGTTATCAATGTGAACAGACAGCCAAAGGTGAAGGATGCACCAAAATCGGTGTCTGCGGCAAGCAGCCGGATACGGCCGCGCTGCAGGACCTTCTCATATTCGCATTAAAAGGTCTGGCGCAAGCGGCCATGGCCGGACGGCAAAAGGATATTCATGATCGAGGGACCGGGCGCTTAATGGCTGAAGCCATGTTCTCCACTCTGACCAATGTCAATTTTGACCCGGAGCGCATCGCGGAATTGGTTCAAAAAGCCGTTGCCAAACGGGACAGCCTCAAGGCTGACATCAAAACCGGCGGCGGCGATATTCCCGATTCCGAAGCGATCCGTTTTGAACCGGCGGATAGCTTGAACGGCATGACAGCACAGGGAGAAGAACACGGAATATTGCCTGAAAAAGATCCGGACCCGGACATCGAATCCCTCAAGCAGACGCTTATCCTTGGGTTGAAAGGTGTTGCCGCCTATGCCGACCACGCCGCTATTCTGGGAGAAGAAGACGACGCAGTCTATGAGTTTATGGAACGCGGCCTCGCCTACACTCTCCGGAATGATCTTTCCTTGGAACAATGGGTAGAGCTGGCTATGGAATGCGGGCGGGTCAACCTGCGGACGATGGAGCTGCTGGATAAAGGCCATACCGAAACGTACGGCCATCCGGTACCGACTCAGGTTCCGCTCGGTCCGAAAGCGGGCAAGGCCATCCTGGTCTCGGGGCATGATCTCCAGGATTTGGATAAACTTTTACACCAGACAGCGGGAAAAGGCATCAACGTGTATACTCATGGAGAAATGCTCCCCAGCCACGGCTATCCGGAACTGAGACAACATCCCCACTTCTATGGACACTATGGAACCGCATGGCAGAATCAGCACAAGGAATTCGCCGCATTTCCAGGCGCCATTCTTATGACCACCAACTGCCTGCAAAAACCGCTGGATACCTATAAGGAAAATATCTTCACAACCGGCCTGGTCGGCTGGCCGGGAATAACTCACATTCAGGATAAGGATTTCACTCCGGTTATTGAGAAAGCTTTGTCCATGGAAGGATTCACTCAAGATGAAGATAAGGGCGAAGTCACCGTGGGTTTCGGGCATAATGCTGTATTGTCAGTGGCTGACCAGGTGGTCGATGCAGTCAAGACCGGCAAGATCAAGCATTTCTTTTTAGTCGGCGGCTGTGACGGGGCCAAGCCCGGACGGAATTATTATACCCAATTCGTGGAACAAGCACCTAAAGACTCGGTCATTCTAACTCTGGCCTGCGGCAAATTCCGGTTCTTTGACAAGGATCTGGGTAACATCGGCGGGATTCCGCGGCTGCTGGATGTGGGGCAGTGCAACGACGCCTACTCGGCTGTAAAGATTGCCACTGCCCTGGCTGACGCCTTTAACTGCGGGATAAACGACCTGCCTTTATCCCTGGTGCTGTCCTGGTACGAACAAAAGGCCGTGGCCATACTGCTTTCGCTGCTGGCCTTGGGTGTGAAAGACATTCGCTTGGGGCCCTCGCTGCCGGCGTTTCTGAGTGAAAACGTGCTCAATTACCTGGTGGAAAAATATGACATCAAGCCGATCACCACACCGGAAGAAGATCTGGAGGCGATACTGCCTTCATGAGGAAATAATTGTCATCTGAGGACTGCGCAAGCAGCCCACCCCATTGTCATCCCCAGGCCGCGCAGCGGCCGAGAGGATCTTAGACTGCTTCGTTCGGCATGACGGCACCGATTCATCTCTCGAAGCAGCACAAGATCCTTACGTCGCTTCTCTCCTCAGGATGACAAACCGCAAGCATTGACATCCGGCTCCGCATCGGATATGTATATATACTCTTAATTATTAGCCTGAATTATTCACGGGTCGAGATTGCCGCAGACGACGACAATACGTTCATTTATTGTCGTCCTGAGGAGCATAGCGACGAAGGATCTTAGACAGCGCTTCCACGAGGAGCTGCAAGCCGGCAGATGCGGTGAGAGTCGGCCCGCCCGAAGGGTAAAAAAATTGCGATTATAATATAAATATGAAAAAGAAAAACTTTCCAAAGGAATTGCAAAAGCATCGCAATTTTTTTATGAATAGTTCAGGTTAACATTATCATGACAATTCAATGCATCACAAAACAATCCCAAAGGAGATTCCCGTGAAAAAAACAATCCTCACATTAACCTGTTTGGCTATGGCCTGTTTGCTTTGCCTGTCTTCTCCGGGCTTTGCGAAAGCCCAGAAAAAGACGGCACGCAATAACACTGATCCCTTAGCAGACCTGTCACTTAATGTTTTCAAACTCCGGTCCATCGGGCCGGCGCTGACCTCCGGCCGGATCGCGGATTTTGCCGTTAACCCGGAAAACCCCAGCGAATTCTACGTGGCCACTGCGTCCGGAGGCGTCTGGAAGACCATGAACGCGGGAACCACCTTTACACCCATCTTTGACAACCAGGGCTCCTATTCCATCGGCTGTGTCACCATGGACCCCAATCATTCCCACATCATCTGGGTGGGTACCGGAGAGAACAACAACCAAAGAAGCGTCGCATACGGTGACGGTATATACAAATCCGTTGACAGCGGACAGTCCTGGACCCATATGGGGCTTAAAAACTCCGAACATATCGGCATGATCAGGGTCGATCCCAGGAATTCCAATGTCGTCTATGCGGCGGCCTACGGCCCGCTGTGGAGCGCCGGCGGCGACCGCGGCCTGTATAAAACCACAGACGGCGGGGAGACCTGGGAGGCGATTCTCACCATAAGCGAACACACCGGGGTCAATGAAGTGCACTTCGATCCCCGCAATCCGGATATTATTTACGCCGCGGCCCACCAGCGGCGCAGGCGTGTGTTCACCCTGATAGACGGCGGCCCGGAATCGGGGATTTATAAATCCACCGATGCCGGCAAAACCTGGCAAAAGATCAACAAAGGACTTCCGGCCGGAGATAAAGGCCGGATCGGTATGGCCATTTCCCCCGCTGACCCGGATTACATGTATGCTGTCGTCGAAGCCAAGCGCGGTCAGGGAGGTTTTTTCCGCAGCCTCAATGGCGGCGCCTCCTGGGAAAAACGCAGCAGCTACACTTCTTCCGGCAATTACTATAATGAAATCTTTTGCGATCCCAAAGACAAAGACCGGGTTTATGCCATGGATACATTCCTCCAGGTCACTGATGACGGCGGCAAAAACTGGGAAGCCCTCGGCGACCGCAGCAAGCACTGGGACAGCCATGCCCTGTGGATCAATCCCAATGACACCAATTACTACCTCAACGGCAATGACGGAGGCGTATATGAATCATTTGACCGGGGTCAAACCTGGAAATATATGCCCAATCTCCCCGTCACTCAATTCTACAAAGTTGCAATCGATTATGCCGAACCTTTCTATCACGTATACGGCGGCACCCAGGACAACTACAGCCTGGGCGGCCCCTCCCGCACCATCAGCGCCCACGGCATCGTCAATGCCGACTGGTACACCACCCAGGGCGGAGACGGCTTCGAATCCCAGGTGGATCCTGAAAATCCGAATATCGTCTACGCCCAGTCCCAATACGGCAACCTGATTCGCTTCGACAAACGAAGCGGTGAAAGCATGGGGATCCAGCCCAAACCCAGAAAGGGCGAAGACGCCTACCGCTGGAACTGGGACGCACCGCTCATGATTAGCCCTCACCTGCATACCCGGATATACTTTGCCGCCAACAAGGTCTTCCGCAGTGATGACCGCGGCAATACCTGGGAAGTCATAAGCGGCGACCTCACCCGGAAGATCGACCGCAATAAACTCGAAGTCATGGGCAAAATCTGGCCCATAGATGCCGTCGCAAAAAACGCCTCGACTTCCCCTTACGGGACCATCGTGGCTCTGGATGAATCTCCTGTCCAGGAAGGCCTGCTCTATGTGGGCACGGACGACGGCCTCATTCAGGTGACCGAAGACGGCGGGGAAAACTGGCGGAAAATCGAAAGCTTCCCCGGAATCCCGGAACGGACCTATGTGAATGACATCATCGCTTCCCATCATGACAGAAACACTGTCTATGCAGCCTTCAACAACCACAAAAACGGTGATTTTAAGCCTTATATCCTAAAAAGCACGGATACAGGGAAAACCTGGAACTCGATTTCCGTAGATCTGCCGGAACGAGGTTCGGTTTATGCCTTGGCGGAAGATTTCGTCAATAAAAACCTGCTTTTTACCGGTACGGAATTCGGTCTTTTTGTTTCCCTTAACGGCGGCCGAAGCTGGAAACAGCTGAAAAACGGCCTGCCCACCATCGCCGTCCGCGATTTGGCTATCCAAAAAAGGGAAAATGACCTGGTGCTGGCCACCTTCGGCCGCGGCTTCTATATTCTGGACAATTATGGTCCCATGCGGCAATTCACCACCAAAACCCTGGCCAAAGAAGGCCATATATTCCCGGTCAAGGACGCCCTGATGTTTGTGGAAGAAACCCCGCTGGGCACTCTTGGATCACGGAGTAAAGGCTTCCAGGGTGAGAGTTACTTTACTGTGCCGAATCCCCCGGTGGCCGCCGTTTTCACCTATCATCTTAAAGAAGGCGTGCAGACCTTGGAAGACAAAAGAAAAGCGGAAGAAAAGGAGAAAGCCAAAGAGAGCCAGCCGGTCTATTATCCCTCCTATGAGCAGCTTAAAGCCGAGCAGGAAGAACCTGCCCCTTACTTGATTTTCACTATTCTGGATGAAGACGACCAGGCGGTACGGCACCTGCGGACACCGGTCCGAAAGGGGCTTCACCGCATCAATTGGGACCTGAAGTACCCTGCTCTGAATCCGACCAGCCCCAGGGATGCCAATCCAACCTCAACCGGTCCATCCTCCACTTTTGTCCTTCCCGGAACCTACAAGGTCTTTATGTCCAAATGGGTCGACGGAGAAGAAACGCGGCTGACCGGCCCGGTGGCGTTTGAAGTCAAAACCCTCAATAACACCACCCTGCCGGCGGAAGACAAGGCCGCTCTGGTTGAATTCCAGCGCAAAGTCCGCAAGCTCAACCATTCCGTTACTGCCGCCTCCCGCGTCCTGCGAGACTTAGATGAACGGGTCACGCATTACAAGGCGGCTTTGAAGAGCGTCACTGTCCCCCATGAGGACCCATACAGACAAATCACCCAGCTGGAACAGGAACTGTCCGGAATTCAGACGGAAATGTACGGCGATTCCTTGAAACGGCAGCTGGACATAGACGCGGAACCCGGCATCGCCCGGAGAGTCGGCAGTATTATCTATGAGCAGTGGAACTCCACCTCCGCCCCGACACAGACCCAGAAGGACAACTACCAGATCACAGAGGAGCTGTTTGCCCCGATTTACCAGCGCCTGAAACAGAT
>CAYRTV010000045.1:0-12049 GCA_964427225.1 uncultured Eubacteriales bacterium | reverse complement strand
CGGAAACATATCTTCATTTATCTTCAGATGCGCCGGTTCAGTTCAGGGCCATTTTGTTTATCCCCGGTTTTTCACTGGAAAGCATGGGCCTGTTCAAAGCGGAACCGGGAGTTGACCTTTATTCCCGGAAAATTCTTATTCAAAAGGGCAGCCGGGACCTTCTTCCCGAGTATATGCGTTTTGTCCGCGGGGTCGTTGATTCGGAAGATATTCCGCTGAATATATCACGGGAATCTATTCAGAATGACTTGAAGATTGACAAGATCCGCAAGCATGTAATCAAAAAAGTTATCCAGCACTTGGAGAGCATAAAAAAGCGGAATTGGGAGAAGTATTTATCCATTTGGTATACCTTCAGCCGGAATATAAAAGAAGGCGTGGCTATGGATTTTGAGCATAAGGATAAGCTGGCCCCGCTGTTGTTGTTTCACTCCTCTGCCAAAGATGATTTCGGCTATACCGATCTCGCGGGATATTCTGAGAGGATGAAAACGGACCAAACCGAAATTTACTTTGTATCCGGCATGAATTTGGAGGCCATTGACCGCAATCCCGCTATGGAAGCCTTTAAGAAAAAGAATCTGGAAGTATTGTATCTGGATGACCCGCTGGATGAGTTTGTAATGGATCACCTGCGGGAGTTTAAAGGAAAACCTTTTAAACCGGCCGGAACCGCCGACATCAAACTGGATAAGGAATCCGGAGAAAAACCAGTCTTAGAAAAAGAGAAGATCAATAAATTCACAGCTTATCTAAAGCAGCTGTATGGAAAAAAGGTTTCCGATGTGAGAATTTCCGAACGTTTGGTCGACAGCCCTTCCATCCTGGTCCAGCCTGGAGGGGGGCCGTCGGTCCATATGGAAAAGATATTGAAGATGACCAATCAGGAGTATGAATTCAGTAAAAAAGTGGTCGAAATCAATCCCGGCAGTCCGTTAATCCGGGAGATGATCCGCATCCACGAGAAAAATCCGCATTCCGGCGATCTGGAAAAGTTGGCTTGGCAGCTTCTGGATAATATGCTGATGCGGGAGGGTGTATTGGAAAAAATCGATGCTGTGATCCCGCGTATTCAGGACATTATGTTAGCTGCGGCAAAAAGTGTTGAGGAGTGAGGGTGTCTCGGCGTATTCGGACTGCCGCTGTTATTGTCGCCTCCGGTTCAGGGAATAGGTTCGGGGGCTGCAAGCAAATAGAGCCTTTGCGGGGAAAAACGGTTCTGGATTGGAGCTTGACAGCCTTTCAGAACCATGAAGCAGTGAATGAGATGATTTTGGTTTTGAAGCCGGAGTTGATTCCGGAATTCCGCAGGGAAGGGTACGCCAAATTAACCGCGGTTGTTTCCGGCGGGGCCACCCGGCAGGATTCCGTTGCGGCAGGAGTATTCCGGATCCATCAGGCAGATTTAGTTCTGATTCATGACGGAGTCCGTCCTCTGCCTGGAGCTGCCTTGATTTCACGGGTGATCACCGCAGCCGAAAAAACCGGCGCGGCGGTACCGGGGATCGCATTGGAAGACACATTGAAGGAAATCCTAAAAGATGGAAGTATCATCACCCGGGATCGTACGCAATTTTTCCGAACGCAGACTCCTCAGGGATTCAAGCTTCTTCTTTTTAAAGACGCACTGGTCAAAGCGAGGTCAAAGAAATTTACCGGAACAGATGATGTTTCTTTAGTGGAACGGCTGGGATGCAAAATCGAAAGGGTCGCAGGAAGCCGGAAAAACATCAAAATCACCACACCCTGGGATTTACAATTAGCGGAGGTGCTGTTTGACTTACCGGACGGGAATCGGGTTTGATATTCACCGGCTGGAAGCGGGCCGGAAACTGATTTTAGGCGGAGTGCAAATTCCTTACTTTGCGGGTTTATCCGGGCATTCCGATGGAGATTGCCTGCTCCATGCCGTGATTGACGCCATTCTCGGTGCTCTTAATGAAGGGGATATTGGAACCCATTTCCCTGACACCGATCCGGAATACAAGGATATCTCCAGCCGGGTCCTGCTTGCAGAAGCGAATCGACTGCGGAAGCGGCGTAAAGCAGAATTTGTCAATCTGGATTCAATTGTCATTGCGGAGAAGCCTGTCTTGAAAGAATATTTTCCTCCGATAAAAGATAACCTGGCGGATATCCTGGGGGTAACCCCGGATACAATAAGCCTCAAGGCCAAAACGCATGAAGGATTGGACAGTTTAGGCCGCAGGCAAGCGATTGCCGCTTGGGTTTCGGTATTGCTGAAAATGTAAATCCGCTTCCCCTGCGGCCGAAGAGACGGCATCCCGCTCCTTCTAACTCGAGATGTTTTCTAAATGGGATGGAGTTCACCTGAATGTCTTTCTATGGCGGGAGCGGAAAAACCGGTTGATATCCGGATTGTTCCTATCCTGAATTATTCATAAAAAAATTGCGGTGTTTGTACACATTCTTTTTTATCAGCGATTAACATGATTTGTATAAAAAATTCAAATGGAACGTTTTTCATTTGCACATTTATATTATAATCGCCATTTTTTACCCTTCAGGCGGGCCGATTTTTTAGCACGGGCGGTCTCCCACCATGTCAGCGGCCGGATGCCCTGTATGAGGAAAGTCAGGACTCCGGAAAGATTAACGCATATCAAGTTGACGAAAAAAAGTAAGACGGCGCCGGCAGCAACAGGAGATGAACGCCTTTTTTCCCGCCTAATTTTTTCTCCAATTCATCCAGAATTTTTTCTGTTTCCTGCGTAGGAATCAGACATTTGATTCGGCTGCTGCACAACTCCCCCCGTCCGGGGATCAAATCTGCTCGCAGCCCGGCTGCGCCGGGTCCCCTCAAAATCAGCGCTCAGAAGGCTAAATCTTCCATATCGCATCAGCTGCACCCGAATGCCGTTTCGCCTCACCGGATGGAACGGTTCCGTCTCATAGTATGCGGGAGGGCTGTGAAGCGGCGATTGGGTTCTCTCCGAAGCCAATGGCGGTGGGTGGGAGGGTCTTGGCGAGGAGAGGATTCAATCGCCGCTGACAAATCCTGCTTTTTTTGATCCGCTTTGCGGCATCGGGTCCGGCTTCCGCTTCCGATCAGATTTTTAATGGAAGGCTAACTTTTCAATATCGCGTCAGCCGGACACGAACGCCGCTCCGCCGGCCGGAACACAAGAGCACATCTTGGTGATGGCGACCCATGAACAGTCCAGGCACATTAGTATCATGCCATGCGGGCGGCTTGGGTTTTTAAGCGAAATAGTTTAAACTGGAGAAACGATGAATAAAGTAAGAGTTAGATTTGCACCGAGTCCGACCGGGCATCTGCATGTCGGCAACGCTCGTACCGCCCTTTTCAACTGGCTATTCGCCCGCAGGGAAGGCGGAGTCTTTATTTTGCGGGTTGAAGATACGGACGTTGAACGGTCAATGCGTAAATATGAAGAAGGGCTGAAAACCGACCTCAAATGGCTGGGCCTGGATTGGGATGAAGGCCCTGATTCGGAAGGGCCCTACGGTCCCTACCGCCAGTCCGAACGATTGGAGCTGTACCGATCCTATTCTGAAAGATTATTGGAGCAGAAACGGGCATATTATTGTTTCTGCACTCCCGAGGAACTGAAGCAGGAAAAAGACAAAGCCCGTGAGGCCGGAATGACTCCGGTTTACAGCGGAAAATGCCGCCAAATCCCTGAGACAGAAGCCGTCCGGAGAGCGGAAGCCGGAGAGCCGGCCGGGGTCCGGCTGAAGACACCGCCGCATAAGCAGTTCGGTTTTCATGACCTGGTTCGGAACAGTTTATCTTTTGATTTAAACTTGATCGGAGATTTTGTTTTAGTCCGCTCCAATGGTCATCCTGCCTATAACTATGCGGTTGTGGTTGATGACGCCTTGATGCAGATCACTCATGTTATACGCGGAGAAGATCATATTATTAATACTGTTCGGCAGCTCTTGCTGTTTGAGGCCCTCGGCATTTCTCCGCCGCAATATGCTCACCTTGCCATGGTGATGGGCGAAGACAATGCCCGGTTGAGCAAGCGGCATGGAGCCACTTCGATATCTCAATTCCGGGAGCAGGGCATCCTTGCATCCGCTCTGTTCAATTACTTAGCCCTGTTGGGATGGTCCCCGCCCGGTGAAAAAGAACTTTTATGCCGGGATGAGCTGATACAGGTTTTCAGCCTGGACCGGGTCAGCCGCTCTGCCGCGATTTTTGACTATCAAAAGCTCTTTTGGATCAACCGCCGGCATATTAAATCGCTTTCTCCGGAAGAAAAAGCCCAGCAAGCCGCACCGTACCTGCAGCGGGCCGGACTTTTTCCCGGCGAATTGAGTCCGGAGCATTGGAGATGGCTGGAAGAAGCTGTGGACGTATTGTCCGAGCGGGTGGACACCCTGTCGGATTTGACCGGCAAGTTCCGGCTTTTGTTTGATTATTCTCCCGCAGATATTTCTCCGGAAGATAAAGAAGAACTGCGCACGGACTGCGGCCGCAAGGTGGTCGCAGGATTTAAGCAGCACCTCCCCGAAGTGCCGGTTGATTTTAAGAAATTCATGGAGATTGCCAAGACTGTCCAAAAAGAAACCGGCTGCAAGGGTAAAGACCTTTATCACCCCTTGCGCATCGCGCTGACCGGGCAAACGTCAGGCCTTGACCTGGATAAATTTATTATTCTGGCCGAAAAAGGGGCGTCTTTGGATTTTCCCCAGCCGCTGAAAAGCTGCGCGGAGCGTCTCTGCGAACTGGAAAGCAGCCTGGGCTGATCATTCACGGACAGCAGGCATTATCAGCGCCGATTGAATTCTCTCCTCGCCAAGACCCGCCCACCTGCCGCCATTGGCTTCGGAGAGAATCCAACCGCCGCTTCGCAGCCCGGGATGGGCTTTCAAATCTCTCGGGAGGAAATCAGCTTTGATTCTGATTTGGACCACTCGCTTTTTTCGAGGGACCGTGCCCACGAGGCCGCGGCTCTGATCCATTGTTCCAGTCTACTTAGAGACCCGTCAGCTTTATGCCCGCTTCGCTGGTTAGTGAAAAAGAGCTGTTGTGCTTTCGCAGGCGAAGCGGTATTCGGGTGCGGCTGACGCGATATGGAAGATTTAGCCTTCCGAGCGCGGGGCTTGAGGGGACCCGGCGCAGCCGGGTGCCGAGCATGTTTGACCCACGGACGGGGGGAGTTGCGCAGGTACCGAAAACCCAAGCGAGGAATGGCGTTAAAAATCTGAGCGGGAGCGGATGCCGGGCCCGATGGCGCGGAACATCTGGAGGAACCATGATTGCTGCCGGTTCCATCTCATCAGGCGAAACAGCCTAGGATTCTTCGGTGGCTTTGAGATCCGGCTTAAAATTCACCCAGCCGTTTAGTAGTGAAATCATAAAAAAGACAAACATGATTCCGAACGCAATAGCAATAGATTTCCACAATCCGATAGAGGCCACCAGCATCGGAGAAAACGCGGTGATAAAACCGCCCCCAAGGAACGGCTCATAGATCATTTGTTTAAATCCGAAAGCCCGGGCGGTATCCGTCCGGTATATGGGATCGACCACCCGCAGCAGCAGCAGGCCGATGGCGGTCACACCTGTCTGCATTCCGTATTCGGTGATACCGCGTTCAAACCAGTAGCGGGGAAACATCCGGGGAGCAAGAAACACGACGCAAAAAACTACCCAAGCAATGCCGGTGGTCATGATGATGAGAAAGGGCCAAAAATTAGCGATGAACACATCCAGCTTAATGGTGGCGATGGCAGAGACGACAAGAATATCCAGGGAGAAGCCTAAAATGCGCTCGAACGTGGGGCGGTCGTAATACTGATTCACTCCGGTTTTTATGGACAGTTTTTGCACGATCAGCCCCCCGATCATGGCCAAGGGGAATAGCGGGAATTTATCAAATTCTATCCATAGACCCTGCAGTCCGGACAACATGCCCCATCCCAGACCTACGGCAATGCCGACAACGGCGAAGTGGAAGGTTAACGGCTCAATGGCTTCAGAGGCCACCGTAGCGGTGGCGATGGAATACCGCTGGGGATGGGGAATCAAACCCTTTTTTTTATAGTGGGGAATGCCCTTTTTTTCACTTAGATGCGTGCAGTAATCCCGGCGGATGGCGATATTGATCAGGATCATTCCCACCACCACCGCACTGATGATTCCAATGGTGGCTGACATAAGCGCCAGATCTCCGCCCGCTTCAAATCCATAGCCGCGGAATGCATCTTTCATGCCGGCTGCGGTGCCGTGGCCTCCGGAAAAGCCGATTTCCACAATACAGCCGAAAAGCCTGTGGACCTTGAACAATGGAACTAAGAGAAGGCCGGTCACTAACAGAGCAATGAAATATTGCCCCATCCCGGTGATCACCCCGAAGCATAACTGGGTGCCGCCTTCGTTCCAGATTTTACGTACACCAGGAATATTTACGCCCAAAAACAGGCAGGCGAAAACAATATTGATAAGGATTCCGGGCAATGGACTCCACTGCTCCAACACCCAATCCGGCAGCAGCCTCGCTCCATAAGGCCCTACGGCCAAAGCGAGAAAACCGGCGATTATAGCCGAAGGCAGAAAAAGTTTTTGGAGGAATTTAAGATTAGACCGCAATATTTTTCCCAGCAGAAGAAAGAAAGCGAGAATGCACATGCTATAAAGAAATTGCATAAATGGATCTCCTCGGGTTGAAAGTTAGATGTATCATGGTTCGTTATGGAATTATATAAAAATATATGGTGGCCGTGAATACTTATTGTGAATAATCTGCCCTATTCGTTTGAAAAGACTTGACGAACCCCAAGCGGCTTCCTCTCGAAACCCTTCTGCGCAGCAGGATTGACCCTGATGCCGTTAAGATGGTATAAATAGCAGAAGTTATTCGAACCGCAAACTTATTTTCTCGAATCATGAATAATTCCCAAACCGTCATCCTGGACCGCATAAACCCCGTGCAGGAAGTTTTAAACGTGTCCCCCGGCCGGATCCATAAATTGTATGTGCAAAAAGGGACCGGCAATCGGCGGATTTTAGAGCTGGTCAAGCAGGCTCGCCGTGCAGGGGTTCCGGTTGTTTTTGTGCCTGAAAATAAGCTCTTCAAACTGAGTTCCAGACACCAGGGCTTGGCTGCAGAGACGGCGCCCAAAGAATTCACAACCATCGAACAAATACTTGCGCAATCTTCCCGGCCGTTTCTTTTATTGCTGGATGAAATTGAAGATCCCCAGAATTTAGGGGCCATCATCCGGACGGCTGAAGGCGCCGGCGTTGACGGCCTTATCATTCCGGAAAGACGTTCGGCCGGATTGACGCCGGCGGTCTATGCCGTTTCCGCAGGGGCACTGCAGCATTTAGCCATAGCCCGGGTCAAGAATTTGGCCAGAACCATAGATCTTTTAAAAAAAAGGGGGCTTTGGCTGATCGGCGCTGAAACCGGCCGGCCGGAATTGTGGTATGAATTTGATTATACCGGGCCGATTGGGGTGGTTTTAGGCTCGGAAGGAACCGGACTCCGGCGGCTGATCAAAGAAAAATGTGATGTCCTGCTGTCCTTGCCCTTAGCTGGGAAGGTCGGGTCTCTTAATGTGTCAGCGGCGGCGGCTGTTTTTTTATTTGAAGCTGTCCGGCAAAGGAAGCACAATAAATGATCGGATTTTGAATAAAATAATCGAGTTGCTCGTATATTCCAGAGAAAAGAGATTTGAACATGGAATATCAAAGCAAGGCGCTTGGTTTGCAATGGGAGACGGAAATGGCAGCAGATATTCCGGTGCGGGAAACTGAGGAACAAACGGCTCTCAGGCAGGTTCAAGCAGGAAACAAAAACGCCTTCCGGTTCCTGGTGGAACACTATAAGGGAGCGGCTTACAGCGTGGCCATGGGCTTTGCCGGAAATCCTCAGGATGCCCTGGATATTTCTCAGGATGCTTTTATCCGGGCCTACCGTAACCTGAAGTCATTTGATTTGGAAAAACCGTTTTATCCGTGGTTTTATCAGATACTAAAGCATCTCTGCCTGGATTTTATAAAGAAGAAAAAAAGACGGAAAATGGCCCCGGAAATGGATACGCCGCTGTATTATGAAGATGAAAACAACCCGGAATTAAAAAAAGACATTTGGGAAGCCATTTCGGCTCTTTCTTTTGAGCACCGGGAGATCATCATCCTCCGTTATTTTCGGGAATACTCATATAAAGAGATTGCTGAAATAACCTGCAAACCGATAGGGACAGTTATGTCTTCCCTTTATTACTCTAAAAAGAGAATGAAATCCGCCTTGGGCCGGGAAAAGATGATCGCCGAGAGAGGCGCAAATGAAACATGAAAACATAAAAAAACTAATTGCTTTATATCATGATGATGAACTAACCCCGGGCGAAAAAGAACAGGTCCGGGTTCATATTCGGGAATGTGATGAATGCCGCCGGGAATTTGAAGAAATGACGGACTTGGAGGATGTCATGAATAAAATGTCTTTAAAGCCCCCTCCCAAGGAAGCCTGGGAAAATTATTGGAATTCGATATACAACCGAATGGAAAGGCAAATCGGGTGGATTTTTCTCTCCATCGGTGCTATTATTTTCCTGTTCTATGGAGGATACAGACTGATTCAAAGTATTCTTCGAGATCCCGGACTTCCGCTCCTGGTGAAAATAGGGATTCTGGCTGTTCTGGGAGGTTTAGTCATATTGCTGGTTTCACTGGCGAGGGAACAGATATTTGTCTACAAGCGGGAGAGATACAAGGAGGTTCAAAAATGATCGTTGTTTCGACTGGTGATATACCCGGTAAGCATATCACAAAGACCGTTGGCCTGGTGCGAGGGAATACCATACGGGCCCGTCATTTGGGGCGGGATATTTCCGCCGCCTTGAAAAATTTAGTAGGCGGCGAAATCCGGGATTATACGAAAATGATGGCGGAGGCCCGGGAGCAAGCGATTGACCGTATGAAAGAAGAAGCCGAGCAGGCCGGCGGGAATGCTGTCATTAACGTCCGTTTCACGACATCCATGATCATGCAGAACGCGTCCGAAATACTAGCTTACGGTACGGCTGTGGTGGTGGAGGAATAAGAGATTCGCAAGCAGAGCCCCAACAGGGTGACGTTAAAATGAAGCAGGTAAGCATTTTTCTTTTTCTAGTGAGCGTGGCAATACTGCCGGAATATCCGGCTTTTTCCAGCCAAACCGGTGAACAGGGAACCTTATCCATCTATTTCATGAATGAACAAGTGGGCTATGAAGAATTCGAGTGGAATAGAGTTGAACGGGGTTACGAGCTGGTTGTTTCAGGCCGGATGACGAAACCCATTCCCATTCAGATAGAAAAAATGGTCATACAAATCAGCGACAGCTTTATTCCGCACGGATTTTCATTTATTGGAACCATCAGCGGAATGAAACAATCGGTAAAAAGCGAAATATCCGACGGCCATGTGATCAATGTCATTCAGGTTTCAGGTCAAAAACAAAGCATGAAGGTTGATATTAAAAGAGATGCTTTTTTGCTGCCGAATCCGGTTTTTTCAGCTTATATGGCGATTACGAAAAAGTTTCGGTGCTCACTTAAGGAGGAAAAACAGCTTTCTGCATATATTATTCCCCAAACAGAAATTCCGTTTGTATTGAAACCGGTTGAGAATGCGCCCTGCCGCCTGCATATGGAATTCAGCTCTTCGGTCATTGTGCTTGAAACAAATCCGCAGGGCCGATTGTTGGAGGTCCGGATTCCCTCCCAAAATTTAGTGGCTAAATTGGATTGATTCGGTTCAGTCTCCGGGAAAGACGAAAAGGGTCCTCTTGGCTGGGAATGCCCCGCAAGCGATAATTCAGGGTGTGAAAAAGCTGCCTGAGAATCCGGTTATGCTGCCGATATTGGGTACGGGGCGTCTTTCGGCAGGAAGTGGGCGTGGCCACAAAATCTTCCACCAGGGCCTCCAATTCATCCCTGGAACCCTGGTCCTGCTGCCAGACCCAAGCTGCATGGAGAGCTGCGCCCAGGGCGGCTCCTTCGCCCTCCACAGGAACGGTCTCGGTGTCAAAAATATCCGCAATCGCCTGGACCCATGCTTCGGATTGAGATAACCCTCCGGTTAAGCGGATTTCCGAAGCTTGGACCGGAAGCCGCAGAAAACCTTCATATAAGTTGAGGATATGTCCTTCCAGGACAGCCCGGCAGAGTTGGGCCGGCTTAAAATCATCCGGTTTAAATCCAAAGTAAAGCGGAGCAGCCAGAGGCAGATTGGGAGTTCTTTCCCCGCTGAACCATGGAATCATCACTTTTCCGCCATTGCCGGGATCGGTTTGGTTGATGATCTGCGAAAACTTCTCATGGGAAAGATGAAACTGCTCGAGGACCTGATTATATCCGTTGGCTAAATTGGATACACATAAAAGCGGCATATAGCGCCCTGTGCTGTCGCAGAAGGAAGCGATTTCCCCTTCCGGGTCAATAAAAGGCTGGGAAAGCACAGTGGCTGCCGTACCGCTGGTTCCCAGACTGACAGTGACCATTCCCGGAGATATGTTCCCGGTTCCGATTGCTCCGTACATATTGTCTCCGCTGCCGGCGCCGATGGAACACTCGGAAGAAAATCCGTATTTTTCAACTAAATCAGCAGAAATTTTTCCGATGCTCTGCACAGCGGACAAAACCGGGGGTAATTTAGCTTCTAATCCAGGGTCAATGGCGTGGATGACAGTTTTAGACCATTCCCGGGTTTTGGGATTCCAGAGAGCAGTCCCGGAAGCATCCCCGGGTTCCATGACCGATACTCCACCCGTGAGATAATGGTTGATGTAATTATGGACCACCAAAAAAACAGAGCTGCGTTTATACAAGTCGGGCTCATGCCTTTTCATATGCAGGATTTTAGGAGCGGTGTACCCCGGCCGCTGGGTATTGCCGATTTCGCGGATCATCGCCTCTTTCCCCCCCGCGGCTTCGGTCAGGATGCGGCATTCTTCCGCTGTGGAATAATCGTTCCATAGTTTACTTCGAGGCCGGGACAAACAGCCCCGGCTGTCCAGAGCTATCAGGCCGTGCATTTGTCCGGAAACGGAGAGGCTGCAGATTTCTTGGATTCGAACCGAAGATTGGTTTAGATTTTCAAAGACGCGGTTGACTGCGTCGATCCACATGCGGGGATCTGATTCGGAGCACCCTTCGGGAAGGCCGGACATGACTCCATGGAGGGTATTGTATTCAGGTAGATCCCTGTCATATTGAACCGAATCGATATGAATGACTTTTCGGCTTGCGGTATCGATGACAACCAGTTTGCAGCTTTGGGTTGAGACATCCAGGCCGGCGAAAAGAGGCATCCTTAACCTAAGACAGTGTCAACGCCTCCCGCGCCCTCAATTTCCAGCAGGAAGCGGTTGGGTGCGCAGATAATGCGTTCACCAGCCAGAAACACGGGTGCAGCGTGACGGCAGATTTTTTGGCGGCAGGAAGAGTCTTCCACCCAGGCTTTACCGTCTTCGATTTTCACGGTGATCCGGCCCGATTCAACCGGAAAGGATTTTTTTGTCTTTCGGTCAAGCGGCAGGAGTGCGATCTTTTGTCCCCGCTGATATACCGCAGCCGATTTTCCCTGCCCTGCTTTAGAAGGAAGAAAGGAGAACGTGGTTAATTGAATAGATGGAGACTGTTTTTGAAAAGCCGTCCAAATCGAATACAGCCGGTCATTGCGGATATCGCGGACACGCCCGTTTTCACTCATCGTAAATGAGGGTAAAGCCGGTACCAGCAGGCGGCTGCTCGAGATGCATAGTTTTGCCTGCTCCGGCCGGATGGCGGATTTCCATCCCGAATCCTTCAGCCGTTCGTCAATTTTTCCGGCGTTCGGATGGGAGTTTAAAAAAGCGAACCGTCCGGTGGATGATTTTATGCCGGTTTCTTCCAAAATAAGTTCCAGCCAGCGGTCAGGCGAATCTGATATCAAGTAGAATTCATATTGGCGGTTATTGCTTTGCGAGGCTTGTATATATTTAGTTAACAGCGGTGCGGCCAGTAATGTCTGTAAAAAGTTTCTTTTATCCATTTGATTCTCCTTTTTTTGGTATAAAACCAG